>WQWB01000001.1 GCA_009785555.1 Defluviitaleaceae bacterium
AACATATTATAAACCCATTCCATTTGGTGGCGGTTTAACGGCCATATCCTAGATTAGATACCAAAATTCCGCATGATGAACTTAAATAAAAATGAAGAGGTACATATGACGCAACCCGATAAACCAGAGATCCGTTCATCAACGGGCATAAGCGAGCTGGATCGCGTACTGTCCGGCGGCATCGTGCGCGGCTCCCTCACCCTTGTGGGCGGCGAGCCGGGCGTAGGCAAATCAACGCTTCTTTTGCAGCTATGTAAGGGTATCGGAATCTCGCCGATTTTATACGTTTCAGGGGAAGAATCTCTTACACAGGTCAAACTCCGTGCTTCCCGCCTTGGCGCGGCGCGGCAGGGGCTTTTTATGATATCGGAAACGTCACTTGCCGCCGTATCCGCCGCGGTTGACAAACTAAGCCCCGGCCTCATTATAATTGATTCCATCCAAACCATGTGCGACGAAAACCTGCCCAACACCCCCGGCACACCCACGCAGATACGCGAGTGCGCCGGCTTCCTCATGCGCCTGGCCAAATCCCGCGACATCAGCGTCGTGATGATAGGCCACGTTACAAAGGAAGGCAGCATCGCCGGGCCCAAGCTATTGGAGCATATGGTTGACACAGTCCTCTACTTTGAAGGCGACAAGCAGCTGCATTACCGCATTATCCGTGCCGCCAAAAACCGTTTCGGCGCGACGAACGAGATAGGCGTGTTTGAGATGCAGAACGACGGCCTTATCGAAATCCCAAATCCATCGGCCTACATGCTTTCCGGCCGGCCATCCGATGCGCCCGGCTCCGTCGTTACATGCGCGATGGAGGGGTCTAGACCGATATTGTCAGAAGTACAGGCACTTGCGAGCCGTACCAGCTTTGGCATGCCGCGCCGCGTGGCTGACGGGTGCGACTATAACCGCGTTGTAATGCTTATCGCGATACTCGAAAAGCGCGGCGGCATAAACTTCGGCAACCACGACTGCTACGTAAACATAGCCGGAGGTATGGAGATAAAGGAACCGGCGGTGGATTTGGCAATTGTCGCCGCCTTGGCGTCCAGCTACAAAAACAAGGCATTGCCGGAGGGTATGGTCGTTTTCGGCGAAACGGGGTTAACAGGCGAGGCACGCGCAGTGGCACACGCGGAAAAGCGCGTGTACGAGGCGGCGCGGCTTGGGTTTACACAATGCGTTTTGCCCCAAGCCAATTTAAAGGGGCTCAAGCCTCCGGAAGGTATTAAGGTATATGGCGCAGCAAATGTTGGTGAGATGCTTGCGTCGGTGTTGTAGTTGGCAATATTCCTATAATTAAAGAAGAAATTTGCTGAAAAAAGTTCTTGACATGTATGACAAATAGTGCTAAAATTCACATATGTATATATTCAAGTTTGAAGATTTCCAACAAATCCAGTATGAGAAAATAAAACAAATCAGAACAAGGCTTGAGCTTTCACAGGAAGACGTTGCCAAAAAGCTGGGGCTTTCGCTTGCAGAATATATGGATATAGAGTGCGGCCAACAAAGAATTACACCGGAACTGTTGTCAAACTTGAAAACCGCTTTAAACCTGCACAGAGTACCTATAACGTCGGATGAAATTGCGGAGTTTGAAGCATCCCTATGGAACTGGCGGGACATGATAAACGGCTGGCTGGTAGACTCCGCCATCGAGGCGCAGCCCTATCTTGAGCATAGCGCGTACCTCTCCTGCGATCCGGATCTATTTGATATTTATACATTGATTAGCGTCGGATTTTACCGCTTGGTAAGAAACGAGAAAGCGGCCAGCGCGGCGATGCTGACTTTAGAAAATAATTTGTTTCGGCTTTCCCGCGCAAACGAAATACGCTTCCTCGTAATGCGGGGAACGGGTGCTATCAGTAAATATGACCACAGATCAGCCTATTCGGATTTAATAGAAGCATATAAGCTAGATGAGGGATATAATATTGCCAATTATGGGTTATACCACCATCTCGCAATCTGCTTCACAAAATTTGGCTTTGCTTATATGGCTATAAACTTTATCATGAAAGCCCGCGAAAAGGCAAAGAATGATAAAAATTACGAAACATTGCTACATCATACAAATATTCTACTCGCAACTAATTATGCGTCCATCGGGATGTTTAATGAATCTTTGGATATTATAAATACTTGTTCAACTTTTGAAAAGGCAAATTATATACACCAACCAACGATGATATATATCCATTACGCACAAGCACATATTTTCTATGGGATGCATAAATACGATTTAGCGTTAAAATATTGCAATAGTGCCATTGAAAGAATGGCACATAAAGATACGAATTATCTCACCTTTTTATTTTTAAAAACTAAGATATGTTCGATGCAAGGCAATTTAGCTGAATTTTTGATTAGTTTGAACGAGGGGCTTATTTCGTCGCAAAACAATTCAATATTTAGCATTAAATTTAATGCAATAAAGCATTTTGCTACCCTCCACGAGTACCAATCATTAGACTATATAGCAGAAGTAGCAATACCGAATATGCTTTACGAAATGCGTTATGATTTCGCCATCGAATGTTTTGACAGGCTAAGTGAACATTACACAAGAACTAAACAATATGAATTATCAAATAAATATGCGTTACTGGCAAGGCAATATACACAAAAATTATTTATGGGGGATTTATCATGAAAAAAGTAATTAAATCGTTAATGCTTGTGGTCTTTTCGTTAATTTTAATCGTGGGTATAAGCGTTCCGTTGGCAGCGGATCCTCTCGATCCACCGCTTACACCATGTCCGATATGCAACCCGGACGGCAGATCAATTATAGAATGTGAATACTGCTAGGCAAAATGTAAAATACTTTGTTATGCTAGCCAAGCCCTTAGTTTTATATGGGCTTGGCTTTTTGCTGAAGATCGCCGCTCCTACTCTACTGAGGGATAAGCCGCGGCGCTGGCCTGCCTCTTTCTATAGGTATAAAAAACGTGGATTCGACGTTGTCTTCCCGTTCGTTCACTTGTAAATATCTGGCAGAAAATATTATTGGGAAAACGCCGGTTTCCGCTCCATTTGTCACCATAAAATAAAACCCTGCCTCCACAATGCCGCGCGAGCCGATGGCTGGTACAATTACCGTGTTTGAGCCCAAAAGGCTTAC
This sequence comes from Defluviitaleaceae bacterium, assembly GCA_009785555.1. Taxonomy (GTDB): domain Bacteria; phylum Bacillota; class Clostridia; order Lachnospirales; family WRAX01; genus WQWB01. Next base: position 3,134 of record WQWB01000001.1, read on the forward strand.
ACTCCCCTCCGTGCGCATCACAGTAATGATTATGTCGCTTGCCGGTGCGTTGCCAAGATTTCTAATGCTGGCGTAGACTTTAAACTTCTCTTCATTGATAGAAGTAATTCGGAAATCACTTATAACTAACCGCGGAAACGCATTTGCGTTACCTGCTTCACGTACAAAGGCCGGTATATAGAGCGTCCCGCTCTGCCTCACATTATTTACATCCGTAAATATGTAGTTTATTGGGATACTAACTTCACCCGAACGTATGTTACCGTCGGCAAGCGGATTTATATATACGGTAAAATCCGCCGTCCCGCCGCTGTGCAGCGTCCTCGCGGCGGCAGGGCGCATTTCATTGCGCCACCCAAACATCATGCCTGTGGAGAATGTTAAGTCCCTTGCATTAAACCTTCCTTCATTATAGATGGAAATAGTTACTGTTTGGGTTTCGCCTGGCGTAATCGTTAGATATTGCGTCGGCGTGGTAAGCGAAAGCCTTGCCGGGGCGACCGGGGTTGGGGTTGGTATTGGCGATGGGGCTGGCGTTGCAACAGGGGGCTGTGTTGGCATTACGGCAGGCAGATTTGGCGAAATTGGCTGAACGCTATAAGTAAGATAACCCGTAACAATACCACGCCTACCCTCGCCGGTTAGGAAGTTTGCGGTTACCTCAACATAACCAAACTGCACACCCTGCACAGGTGCGGACGAACCCGCGCTTATACGCACCGTTTGCGCTCGCGTTTCACCGGGTTCTATAATAACCGGCTCGTTTAAAATTGGGGAAAGGTTTATGCCTGGAGAAGCAGTGGAAAAGCCAATACCGGTAAGCGTTATCGGCGCGGTGCTTATATTTGTCATAAGTATTGACGAATATGTAGGAAACGTACGGTCGACGTGTACGTGGCCGCCCTGCAGCATAAGCCCAGCGCCGTCTTCCGGCAATAACGGCGGCAATCCGGCAAAGTCCTCAATAAATACAAAAATATGATGCTCGAAAGATATGTTTATGTCGAACGGGTCACCTTCGTCCGCCGCGTACCAGCCGTTCATCGCAAAGCCGAAAACACCGGGTCTGGCGTGTGTTGCGTCTACTACAACTTCCAGGCGTACGGTATCGTCAGGGTAACCTAAATGGCCGAGATGGCGGATAGAGATAAACTGAATGTTCGGATCATTGACACCCGGGCCGATAAAGCTAAACCCGGTGATAGAAATATTGTATAAATCAACATATGGCACGGTACGCTCAAATGTAAATTGTATTATGATATGGCGCATTCCGCGTTCTATGCGCGCCTCGTTATGCTGGATAACCCTAAGGAATGGCGTATATGTCACGCGCTCTGGCGGCGCGGCGGCGACGGGCATTGAAGTGTAAGTCGCAAATAATGCCAATAATCCAACTAAAACAATTGAAAATATTATTGCCTTCATAATCATCACCAATACAATAAATTTTTATTTGTATGTAATGGTATCAGATAATTGAAATATTGTCAACTATTTTTGTCGAATTTTCTGATAAATTGCCGAAAGTATAGATAAACATCCCGAGAGCAATAAAATCTCTCGGGATGTTTTGGTTATATAGAGGAGGAACACAATCAATAACTGCATTTTTTGCATATCCCAGAAAAAGATATAAGGCACTCCGTAATCTCAAATTCATCTGACGGCTGTACATTTTTCATCACAATGTCAGCCAGGCTTCCGTCCACGTCATATACGCACTCGCAGTTGCCGCAGATAAAATGGTAGTGTTCGTGGCAATTGTGGTCATAGTGGTTGGATCCGGACAGCGCGCCGACGGAGAGCAATTCACCGCCATCCGCAAGTTGCTTTAGGTTACGGTAAACGGTGGCTTTGCTGATGCTGGGATGAGTTTTGTGGACATACTCAAAAACCTGTTCCGCCGTTGCATGTATATTTAATTCGGCTACGGCGTTTAAGATTATCTGCCGTTGCAACGTGTTTCTCATGTTAGAAATACCGCTTTAACAAACCATCAAACGCCATGCCATGGCGCGCTTCATCCTTACACATTTCGTGCACAGTGTCGTGTATGGCGTCCAGGTTAAGTTGCTTTGCCCTTCTTGCGATATCCAATTTACCCTGTGTTGCGCCGTGTTCAGCCAGTACGCGCATTTCAAGGTTTTTCTTTGTGGAGGCATCAAGCACCTCACCCAAAAGTTCGGCGAACTTAGCAGCGTGCTCCGCCTCCTCAAAAGCGATACGCTTATACGCCTCAGCAACTTCTGGATAACCTTCACGGTCCGCTTGGCGGCTCATGGCAAGATACATGCCGACTTCGGTGCATTCGCCTAAGAAGTGCTGTCTAAGGCCTTCAACAATCTCCGGGTCAACGTCTTTTGCAACGCCGATTCTGTGTTCGTCGGCGTAGGCCAGCTTACCTTCGGCCTGCTCTACAAACTTTTCCGCCGGAACGTGGCATTGCGGGCATTTTTCCGGTGCCGCGTTACCCTCGTGTGCATAGCCGCAAATTGTACAGATAAATTTTTTCATGGTGTTTCTCCCTTCAAGGATAAAAATTTTATATAAATCATAATGACAATTGTTATTATACAGTAATGATTATCGTTTGTCAATAGGTTTTTGAAAAAAATTTGAAAACTTTTTGTCGAACAATAAGATTAAATGTTTGACAAGACTCGACAAAATATTGTATAATGATGTTGTAAATTGTATAATGGTGTTATAAGATGTAAATCAATAAAAGAACGGACGTGCTAATGTCTGTTCAGTGCAGAGTTTACCGCAAACGGTATAACGGTCGCACTCCTGAACTATTTTATTTCATTCAAGAAAACAAGCCACTATTACTCGCAAGTTTTGGGCGGCTTTTTTTCTTTCTGTTTTTATCTTTAACTTTTCTTTTCTTACGCTTTGTTTTGTATGTATGCCAAAACGCAAGAGCCGATAAAACTAACCAATGAGTTGTTAAAATTAGATAAAAAAATTTAAAAAAACTAAATCAAATCATTGCATTGCGGTCATCCTCCTTTCTGGAGTGTCGACCGCAATATAATTTAATAGAAAAAGAATATACTCCTTGACGAAAGTATGGATTCATAGTATTATAATGATTAAATAAAGTTTATCTTTGGAGAAAACATGGACATACGCGACAAGATACACGAAATGCGCGACTTTCCCAAGCCAGGCATAGTCTTCCGCGATATTACGCCGCTTCTTTCCGACCCGGCGTATTTTTCTCATGCGGTCAACCAAATTGTTGGTAAGCTTGACAGCGTTGAGTTTGATATGATAATAAGCCCAGAGTCCCGCGGGTTTATTTTCGGCGTACCCGTCGCTTTACGGATGAGCAAGCCATTCATACCGGCGCGCAAGCCAGGCAAGCTGCCGCGCGAGGTTTTGCGTGCGGAGTATGGGCTTGAGTACGGCAACGATATTTTGGAGATACATGCCGACGACATACCCCGCGGCGGCAAAGTTGTTATCGTTGACGATCTGCTGGCCACGGGAGGTACGGTGCGCGCTATGTGCGACATGATTGAGTCCGCCGGCGCAGAGGTTGTCGGCCTTGTATTTTTGATAGAGCTTGCAAATTTGTACGGAAGGAAAAGGCTTGGCGGCTACGGCGTTAAGTCCTTGATAACATACTGATGTTTATAAACAACGTAAAGCTTGAGGCCACCGTCGTTGACAAAGCCGCCTTCCCCGCAGGCGACTTGCCGGAGGCATGTTTGTGCGGGCGGTCCAACGTCGGTAAGTCCAGCCTCGTAAATACCATGGTAAACCGTAAATCCCTTGCCCGTGTGTCGCAGAACCCGGGCAAAACAAGAACCATAAACTTCTTTAATGTGGAGGACAGAATGCGCCTCGTCGACCTGCCCGGCTACGGCTATGCCAAAACATCTAAAACGGAGAGCGCGAAATGGGGCAAGATGGTTGAAGGATATCTTAAGAACCGTGATTCTCTGCGCGCGATTACCCTGCTTCTCGACATACGCCACGCACCAAACCAAAACGACAGGATGATGTACGATTTTGTAAGGCATTATAATTATGACCTTATCGTCGTTGCCACGAAATGGGATAAAATACCTAAAAACAAGACGCAGACGCATCTCAACATGTTGCGTAAAGAGCTTGCGTTGCCCGGCCATGTACAGGTACTGCCTTTTTCATCGCATAATAAGCAGGGGCGTGAAGAGCTTTGGCAAACTTTATTCGATATCTGTGAAGTTACTTTTGATAAAAATATTGATAAAAACATAAAGGAGAATATTACAAATGAGTAATGCAAACGGATCATCGGTGGAATTTCGCGTGGACAAGCTTGAAAACGGCTTTGTTATCGACCATATCGCCGCTGGCAGCGGTGTGAGGATTTACAAACACTTGAAATTGGACGAGCTCAAAAACGGCGTAGCACTTCTCCAAAACGTCCGCAGTGAAAAATATGGGCGCAAGGATCTAATCAAAATCGAAGGAAATTTGACGGTAGATTTGGACATGCTTGGATACATCGACCCAAACATCACCGTTGTCGTAGTTAGGGACGGCGAAGTAATTGATAAAAAGGAAACGAAGCTGCCAGACAAGCTGGTCAATATCGTGAACTGCAAAAATCCACGCTGCATTACATCCACGGAAGCGGAGCTTACGCAGGAATTTAACCTTACAGACAGAGCCAACAGGGTGTACCGCTGCACTTATTGCGAACAAAGCGCGTAGGCGCAGAGGGTTGATAATATATGAATAAAGTTCCTACACCACATATAAACGCCAAACTTGGGGATGTCGCCGAAACGGTGCTTATGCCGGGTGACCCACTTCGCGCCAAGTTTATCGCCGAAAAGTTTTTGGCAGATGTTGTTTGCTATAACGAAGTGCGCGGCATGCTTGGGTATACCGGTATTTATAACGGTAAGCGCGTTAGCGTACAAGGTTCCGGCATGGGTATGCCTTCCATGGGTATATACTGCCATGAGCTTTATGCGTTTTACGGCGTTAAGCGTATTATCCGCATCGGTACGGCCGGAGCTTTGCAAGACGGGATGCAAATCGGTGACGTTATATTCGCCGCCGGCGCGTGTACGAACTCTTCTTGGGCCAATCAATATAATCTGCCCGGCTCGTTTGCCCCGCTCGCGGATTTTGGGCTGCTTGCAAGGGCAGCGCATAAAGCAAAGGAAACCAGGCTAAATTACCGCGTCGGAAACATACTCACGTCCGACACCTTTTACGACGCGGACAAAGCCGCCGCCGCACGCTGGCGCGAAATGGGCGTGCTTGCCGTGGAGATGGAAGCCGCCGCGCTGTACATGACGGCGGCGTTTCTTAAAAAAGAAGCATTGTGTATTTTGACGATATCCGACCATGTCTTTACCGGCGAGGCCGCATCCGCCGAAACGCGCCAAACGGCTTTTATGGATATGTGCAGGATTGCGCTGGAGACGGCGTAATGTCAAGTCTAGCCCTCAAACTCGTCGCCATCATTACTATGACGATAGACCATATCGGAGTGGTATACCAAAGCATGTGGCAATACGCCGGGCTCGCTAACTTTATGCGCGGCGTCGGGCGTATTGCCTTTCCGCTTTACATATTCCTTATCGCCGAAGGGATGCGGAAAAGCAAAAACCGCCAGCGCTATTTGGCATGGCTCTTCATTTTCGCCGTAATATCTATCGTACCGTTCAGCCTCTTCCGCGGCATCAATAGCAGCGGGCTTTTGGCAACCGTGCAACCGCGTTTTTTGGATGTTTCAACCGCAAATATCCTATTCGAGCTTTTCCTAGGCGCGTTAGCCATATTTTTATTTGATTTATGCAGAAAGTACATCACGGCCGGAAGGGGCGTGGCCGGCCACGTCGTTGGTTTGGCCGCGCCGATTTTTTGCGCGTATTTGGCGCACCTCATCAATGTTGATTATACGTGGATGGGTATGGCGGCGATTTTCGCGACTTATTACATTATGTCATTTGAGGATAATAAATATTTAAAGAATCTACCTAAGGAATTTTGGCGATATGTACGCATTGTACCCATAACCGCTTGGGCTATTTACTATTATAACATACATTTGGGTTCACTTATGCGGCAGCGGATTGTTTTACCCGCGACCTTCGGCGACGTTAATTTGGAGTTCTCTGTATTCGCCGCCTTCGCGCTTATCGCGCCGCTCCTGATACTTTTATATAATGGCGAGCCCGGCAACGCTAAACTTCGGGGGCCGTTTAAAATTTGGTTCTATATCTACTACCCCGCCCATTTACTTGCTATATTCGCTTTTGCCTCTTACCTAAGGATTAACCAATAATTATTATGGACAACAAAACCACAGATAAATTTGACTTTAAGGCCGAAATAAGGCTCGTCCCCGACGGACCCGGCATTTATATATTTAGGGATAAAGACGACACCGTCATTTACGTCGGTCGTGCTGTTAATTTGCGTAACCGCTTGCGGTCGTACTTCCAGCCCTCATCTACAGGCGAGAAGGCGACGGACCGAATGAAGGTTACGCAGATCCAAGTTACGGCTAAGCGGTTTGAATATATTATTACGGAAAACTTGTTGGAAGCCCTGATACTCGAATGCAATCTTATAAAGGAATACATGCCGCGCTACAACGTACGGCTTAAGGACGATAAGAACTTCCCATACATCTGCCTATCGCTTGCTGACGATTTCCCCCGCGTCACCATGGCGCGCAAGGCGATGAAGGACGGCAACAAATATTTTGGGCCTTTTGTTTCGTCATATTTCGTATCGGAGGTTGTAACCGTCGCAAACACGCTGTGGCCACTTAGGGTATGTACAAAACGGATATCGGCGGATGTGGCACGCAATGCACGACCCTGCCTTAACTATCACATAAGCAAATGCCCCGCGCCGTGCGGCGGGCATATCGGAAAAGATGAATACCGCACAAATATTTCCGAGATACGGGACTTTCTATCCGGCAAGCGCAGCGATATCGCGAAAAAGCTTGAGAATGACATGGCCGCCGCAAGCGAAGCGATGGAGTATGAAAAAGCGGCCAGACTCAGGGATAAAGTAATCGCGTTGCGTAGGTTAGACGAAAAGCAGTCCGCAGACACGATATCAACGGGCGATCACGACGTTATCGCCCTCGCGCATGACGGGGAGACCGCGCTGGTGCAGGTTTTCTTCATCCGCGCAGGTAAGATGACAGGACATGAACATTATATAATGGCGGGGTTGAGCATTGAATATCCAGCCACAGATCACACGGATTACACGGATTCAAAGATTATGCAAGCGTTCATCACGCAGTTCTACAGCTCCGCCGCCGCCGTGCCAAAGGAGTTAAACGTAAGCGTTATGCCCGAAGATGACAGCATAATTGCGGAATGGCTGACAAAGCAAGCCGGCCGTAAGATTACAATAAACGCGCCGGAGCGCGGCGACAGGAAAAGGCTTTGCGACCTAGCAAAGAAAAACGCGGCGCAAACTCTTGCCCAGTTCGGCGAGAAATACAAGCGCGAGGAAGAGCGGACGAAGGGTGCGGCGGCAGAGATTGCCGAAATGCTTGGCCTTGAAATAGAACTTAACAGAATAGAGGCGTTCGACATTTCCAATGTACAGGGATATGAAAACGTCGCATCCATGACGGTGTTTGAAAAAGGCAAACCAAAACGCGGGGATTACCGTAAATTTAAGCTCCGAACCTTTAAGGGCGCGAACGATTACGCCGCAATCGAAGAGGCTGTGACGCGGCGCTTCCAAAGGTACTTTACCGAACTTGAGGACGGCGCGGCGATAGAGGACGGCAAGTTTACCATGCTGCCGGATATCGTGTTCGTTGACGGCGGTATTGGGCAGATTAATGTGGCCATCAAAGTGCTGGAAAAATTTGGACTTAATATACCCGTATGCGGCATGGTGAAGGACAATAGGCATAGGACACGCGGCTTAATCTTCCAAGGCTCTGAATTTAATCCGCCGAAAAACGGTGAAGCCTTCCGCCTTATAACACGCATACAAGACGAAACGCACCGCTTTGCCGTTGAATACCACCGCAAGCTGCGCGAAAAAACCATGCTGCGCTCCGTGCTGGACGATATACCCGGCGTAGGCCCCACGCGGCGCAAGGCACTGCTCAAATTCTTCGGTTCAACCGAGGGGATAGAAGCGGCGGACGTTGAAACTCTTATGAAGGTAAACGAAATTAACAAACCAGTTGCGCAGAAGATTTATGACTTTTTCCGAAAGGAAAATAGTGCGGAAGATATCAAAAGTAATTAATTACGAAATTAATGAGTTAAGACGGTCACAAACCGCCCATACGAAATCTAATAACCGCTACGAAAGGTTTTATAATGGATATAGTACCCATTACGGATTTAATAAATGAGTTTAAGCTGCAGGTTTTAACCGGCGGCGTTGATATGACAAACCGCTATCTCGTAGGCCCGGAAGTTGATCGGCCAAGTTTACAACTTACAGGGTTTTTTGATATCTTCCACCACCGCCGATTACAAATCCTTGGGCGTATAGAGCTTATTTATATGTCCAAATTGTCGCCGGAGATTAGAAAAGAACGTTTACAAAAACTTTTTTCATACAATATACCATGCGTAATCATCTGCGGGTCGAAGGAGATCCCGCAGGATCTGATTTGCGCCGCCACACAATCCGGCACACCGCTTCTTCTTTCTTCGGACCGCACGTCTGCCTTTATTGCCGAGGTTAACAAGTGGCTGCGTGTGCAGCTTGCCCCGTGCATGACGGTACACGGGGTATTGGTCGACGTTTTCGGCGAGGGGATTCTAATTATGGGAGAATCCGGCATCGGCAAAAGCGAGACAGCGCTGGAGCTTGTAAAACGCGGGCACCGCCTTGTAGCGGACGATGCTGTGGAGATAAAGAAAGTATCCAATACTACGCTCGTCGGTTCGTGCCCGGAAATAACGAGGCATCTTGTGGAACTTCGCGGCATAGGTATTGTTGATATACGCCACATGTTCGGCGTGTCGTCCATAAAATCCACCCAAAACATAGATTTGGTCATAAGGCTTGAGATGTGGGAAGAAAAAAAGGAATACTGCCGCATGGAACCTTCGTCGGATACGATATCCTTTTTGGATAAAGATATCGCGTGCATAACCATACCCGTCCGCCCGGGGCGTAACCTGGCGATTATATGCGAGTCCGCCGCAATAAACCATAGGATGAAAGCGATGGGTATAAACACGTCGGCATCTTTTATGGATAAGATAAATGCGGGATTTGGGATTGGAATTAACAATGATATCGGGAGTTGAGAAATAGCGTGATCCAGACAAATATCGATGTTAAAAAATTCAAAAGTTTAGATCCAAGGCAAATAAATATACGATTAAACGAACCAATGGCTGGCCATTGCACCTTTAAGATCGGCGGTACGGCAGCCGTTTTTGTTGAACCCGCAACAAAGCAAGCATTGTTTGATCTACTTACCATCTGCCGAGCGGATAATTTACCCATATTCATTTTAGGGCGTGGCTCTAACACGCTCTTTGCCGACGGTTTTATTGACAGGATAATTATTTCAACGAATTTACTTGACAACATATCAGCGGCTAACGCAACAACCCTTCTTGCGGATGCGGGTGCCAAACTGCGTGATATAGCGTTTTTTGCTATGCAGCAAGGCCTTACAGGCTTTGAGTTTGCGTGCGGCATACCCGGCACGTTGGGGGGTGCGCTGTATATGAACGCGGGCGCGCACGGCGGCGAAATGGGGCATATCGTACAGTCGGCAACGGTTGTTGACAGAGACGGCGCTGTTTCCACCCTCACAAACGCCGAGCTTGGGTTTGCCTACCGACGCAGCTTTGTGATGGACGGCGGGTTGTTTGTGTTGGACGCAACAGTCAAACTCTCAACCGGCGACAAGGATGAGATAAACGCAAAGATGCAGGGACACTTGCAATTACGGAACGACAAGCAGCCCATCAACATGCCAAGCGCGGGTAGCGCGTTTAAGCGCCCCGGCGACAATATCTTTGCGGCGAAGCTAATTGATGACTGCGGGCTTAAAGGGTATGCCGTAGGCGGCGCGCAGGTTTCGGAAAAGCACAGCGGCTTCATCGTGAACACCGGTGACGCAACAGCCGAAGACGTACTCACACTTATAAAATATATCCAAGATGTAGTTAGGCAAAAGGATGGCATTACCCTTCATCCTGAGATTATCTATGTTGATTAATACCGAAATTAATGGAGTTCGGTTTATGTTTGACACCACCGACTCGCCATTTTCGCCGCGCGGAGTGGATAGGGGTACGCTTGCCATGCTATCCGCCGTGGACATATCGTCGGCTGGCAAACTATTAGATTTAGGCTGTGCCTATGGCGTTGTAGGCATTTACGCAGCAAAGTTTATTGGTGAAGAAAATGTTGTTATGTCCGATATCGACCATAAATCCATAGTTTTATCGAACAAGAACGCGGAGCTTAACAACGTCTCAGGTATAAAAATTGTGCAGAGCGACGGCTTCAGAAACTTGGAGGATACTGGCTTCACGCATATCCTGTCCAATCCGCCGTACCACGCCGATTTTAGCATAGCCAAGCATTTCATAGAAAAGGGATTTAACCGCCTCGCGATTGGCGGTTTTATGGTTATGGTAACGAAGCGGCGCGATTGGTACAAGAACAAGTTGGTATCCATATTCGGCGGCGTTATGATACAAGAAATCGACGGATATTTCGTCTTCGTTGCGGAAAAACGGAGTGAAAAATATGCAGGTGTAAAAAAATGACATTTTCAGCCAAGGTTAAATGTGAGATCGCAAGCGCGGATTTTGAAAATAATGCCAAACGCGCCGAATTGGCCGCTTTGTTTATTTCCTGCGGATATGTCAATGACCCCGTCCGCGCGTACCACGCTGAGTTCCGCCTGGCGGACGCAGCATCAGCATTAAGCGCGTTAAATTTGCTTGCCGACTTTGACCTAACACCGCTGCAGCTAACAAAACGCAGCGCGCGCGGCGTTACGTTATACTTTAAAGATAGCGAAAAGATCGGAGAGCTTCTTTGCATAATAGGGGCTCACCGTGCTTTTCTGGATTTTGAAAACGTAAAGATACGCAAATCCGTCGACAACCGCATAAACCGCCACGCCAATTTTGATGCGGCGAACGTGGACAAATCAATCTCCGCCGCCGTTAGGCAAATTGAGTGCATTGATATTATAGACGCGGCCGTAGGTTTGCGCTCCTTAGGCAAACCATTAGAAGAAATAGCCGTTATAAGGCGGGAAAACCCGTCGATACCTTTACAGGAACTTGGCGCAAAGCTATCGCCGCCAATCACAAAATCCGCCGCAAACCATAGGTTGCGAAAAATTATTGAAATAGCGGAAAAATACAAATGACAAGGATGACTGATTATGTCCAAATCCGAAATAAGATGTACCGTAAACTTAGAGGCACGCCTGGTTTCCCTTTTTGTGCAGACGGCCGGCCGGTATGACGGCCGCATCATGATTAAGCGCGGAAGCACCGAGGTAAACTGCAAAAGCATAATGGCTATCGCCGCAATGGCTATACGCGCTGGGGACGAAGTCACAATCTCATCCACTGGTGCGGATGCGCCGGCTGCTATTTCCGCTCTCAGCGGTATCTTATCAAATAGATAAAAACAGGGCACGCGCCTTCGCGTACCCTGCCTTTTGCGGCCGTTTTATTTATCCGCCTCAAAACTTTCACATTCCGTCTCGCGCTTGGAACGCGCCTCTGCGGAAATGTTGGTGTTGCCTATAACTATGTCGGTAAGCGTACAGTGGCTTACCTTATCGTTATATTTGCAGCTGTGTACGCCGCAGTTAATATCCTGTTTGCCGTAATTGTCAGACATTTGGCCTGCCTCCTAGTTTTTGATGTAATTAGGATGCGCATATCTGCCTATTTTATACATATGGCAATTATTTTTAACGCTGTACAAACAAGAAAATTAGAAACGCTATATCAAGCACAAGATAGAACACGGCAGTTGGAACGCCGGTTTTATTTTTGATACAAATCCAAAGACCGATGGCCGTGGCAATGATACCGGCGATAACTAAGATAATACCCGTCCAGAACATGCCGTTCGACTCCGCAAATAAAGCTATGAAAAAGCCTACTAAGTCTAAAACCAAACCGATCATGAGGAATTTGTTAAGATCTCTAAATTTACCCATATTAATATACTCCTTCCCATAAAATTTACAACGGAAAGGAGTATATCATATTTTGCGAAAAATGTCAAATCCAAACGAAACTACCTAGGGGTTACCCGCTCCACGCTATATCCGTCTTGTATCAGTAGATTGACGATACCCATCTCGCCTATCAGGTTTGCCGCATTAATAACAAAAAATACGTTCCGCTTATCGGCGAGAACGGCACGCGCGGCGGCGGCCATAATACGGTTGGGACCGAAGATCAGCGTCTCACTCGCTTCACGAAACAATTCTTCGTCAGCCCCGTCGGGCGCGTACATTATCGTATATAATATCTCCTCATAATCACCTCGGATAATCATCTCAAAAAGATAGATCATGCTGTTGACATATGCCTCCGTATCCAACCGTTCCTCAAGAAGCAGCAACTGCAGCTCGGCAGATATACTATACGTACTCCTAAATAAGTCAAGGATCGTTTGCGTACCGATAATCGTCATATACGCTTCCAACGCTAAGTTAAGGAAATGAGTTTCGACCATATACTCTGCGTAAAACCCGGCTAAGTAAGCGTTAATATTGCCAAATACCGAAAACCACATAGGGAAGGTGAACGCCGGCGAAGTAACGAAGTCCGGGCCAAAAATACCCCGCATTGCACTCATGTAAAACGGATCAAGTACGCGGTCGCGCACTATGTCCAAAATATCATGACCCAAAGTGTCTGCTATTGTGGTATCGCTAATGAGCAGGTCGTTCAAGCGTTGCCGATCAATCCAACGCAGTTCCTCAAGCGGATTTGTTTCCATCAAAAGTACGTCAGAAGCGTGGAATGCGTCCATAACGATGTCCGGCAAAGGGTAGATGTCTGCTCGTCCAAGCACTGGCGAGCCGAAGAGGTATAGTATGTAGCCGTCTGGAGATGTAACCCGCCATATTAATGGGGTTACAGCGTGGTTGGCCGGTGTTCCATAATTCTGCACGGCGGTGACACAGGCTGTTAAAGACAGAAGCAAAACAGCGACAAGAATGATTGCGGTTTTACGCATGGTGGTTCCTCCTTTACGGTGAATTATTTTTACCTTTTATTTGAAAAAAAACGTCATTAGCCTTATAGAAAAATTATTAGTCCACAAAGCTTACTCCGTGCTTAACCCGCAATCCCATACGTCGGAGATTGCGGGTCAAGTGAGGGTATGTCGCATTCGCTCCAACCCTCACTAGCCCGCAATAACGCTCTTCGTTGTCCACTCAATAAATTTCGCTACAAATCCAATGACATTCTAACGGAATACTACTCTTCTTCGATAGCTACTTCTTCCTGTTTATTCCCTTGCAAAAACCCCGGCAGAGACAACCCGGTCATGTTAAGCAAGTCGTTAAGCGGCGGAAGCGACTTCATAAGGCCGCTGGCGAAGTTGGCCGTTGCGTCCTTGCCCGCTCCGTCCCATACGGTAATCTTGTCAAACTTGAGGTTCTTAATCGCTTCAACCTGCGTCTTTACAATGTTTTCAAGCTTGTCGGCAATCATCATTTTCACGGCCGTATCGGCGTCGCCGCCCGCAGATTCCATAATCTTCATCAAACCGGCGGCCTGTTTGGAAAGGAGTTCTTCCGTACCACGAGCCTGCGCGTTCATAACGGCGTATTGCGCGTGCGCGTCAGCCTCGGCCTTCATGTGATGTGCGTCCGCTTCGCCTTTGGCCATTTTTCGAAGTTTCTCAGCATTCGCTTCAGCGGCCTTGGCTTCGGCTTCCATGCGGATGATAACGACGTCCGCGTCTGCCTTAGCCTGGCGGCGTATTTTCTCGGCATTCGCCTCGGCGTCGATCTCTATCTTACGTTTTTCGATTTCAGCTTTAACGATGATGTCCGCCTCGGCTATGGCCTGTTCGCGTTTTGCACGGGCAAGCTCGGCTTCTTGCTGGGCTGCGTATGATTCTTCCAATGCCTTAGCTTCAGCAATCTTTTCCGCGGCAACGGCGGCGCGGTTTGCCTCAGCTTCGCTTTCGCGGCGCATTGCGTCGGTTTTGGCGATCTGCATCTGCGCCTCGTTTACGCCGCGCACGGCCTCGGCGTTTGCGCTGGCCACGGAGATACGCTGGTCACGCTCCGCGTTTGCCGCACCTATGTTACCGTCCCTATCCTTTTCAGCCACGCTTATCTTCGCGTCGTTTATCGCCTTCGCGGCAGCCTCTTTACCAAGTGCCTGTAAGTACCCGACCTCATCCGTAATGTCCGTCATATTAACGTTTATAAGGCGAAGTCCGATCTTTTTAAGCTCTGACTCCACGTTATGCGAAACGGCGGCAAGGAACTTATCGCGGTCTGTGTTGATTTCTTCAATATCCATCGTCGCGATAACAAGGCGCAGCTGGCCGAAAATAATGTCACGAGCCAAATCCTGCACTTCGGTGGACTTAAGGCCAAGAAGACGCTCCGCCGCGTTCTGCATGATCGTCGGCTCGGTGGAGATGCCGACGGTGAACTTACTTGGTACATCAACGCGGATGTTTTGGCGGGAAAGTGCGCCCTTGAGATCCACACCTATGGAGATAGGCGTAAGGTCCAGATACTGGTAAGACTGAATAACCGGCCACACGAACGTCGCGCCGCCGTGTACGCATTTCGCGGCGATAGACCCGCCCGGCTCCTTAACGCGGCCGTAAATAACCATAACCTTGTCCGACGGGCATTTCCTGTAGCGCGACAAAATGGCCGCCGCCACGCAGAAGAACACGACGACAATGATACCTATGGCGATAAAGACCGACACGAGTGTGTTGCCCCCGTCCGCCTCCGCGGCGGATGATAAGAACGTTAAACTGTTTTGTAGCATGTTTACCTCCTGAATATAGTGTTTTAAATTGATTAATCCCTAACGGTATGTTTACAACGATCTTTTTATTGCATTCTGGGTATATTAGTTTTATGTAATATTCTCTATTCCAACAATTCGAAAAAACAAGATACATTTGGTTGTTCCCATTTATAACCTTGTTGTGAATTACAGTGAAACGTATAGTTTGAGCTTCATTTAAAGAATTGTAGATAACTCCTCGACTTACGCACCGTCATTGCGGGTTACTGGGAGTTAATTCACACGTCTCACCGTGATTTTACTCCCAGTTAATTCGCAATCTCATCTTGTACGGTTATTATCTGTTATGAGATTACGAACCACCAGGGTTTCGTTACAACCATAGTAACACTCACCGCCAAACCCTCTTAATCTCACACCACTGCTCTCTGTCAATCCTGCGCCTGTTTTCCTTGTTGGCGGTATTGTTTTTTATCATCTTCGCAAACCGCTTAGGGCTGTATAACGTTTCCGTTAAGTATTTATGGCCAAAAGATAGCTGTACGGCTTCGTTTCCGGCCTCTTTACCAAATTCTGTATTTTTGGCCGAAGTGTAAAACCCATGCGGCGCAGGCGAAAACATCAGAATCGTCCGCACATCGTCTACGCCCTTCAATGCGCGGCTGTCCAATAAATTCTGCCTTTCCGTATTAAGGTCAAACTGTATGGCTTTTTTCTTAACCTTCCCCCATGATTTAGCCGATCCGCTAAATCCTACCTTTCCAATATCGCGGCGACGGAAAATTATGCCGTTTCGCTTTACTTTATACGCCCACTCATCCGGCCGAGCGTATACCTCGCAAGTTTTGCGGAAGAACATGATCAACTTTATCAAATACAATGTATCGTTATGCAGCACCAATATATCCGACGACCGGCCTCTTACCCCTGCCATAAACGTTCGAAAAGGTTTATAAGCAAACCTAATCCTACCGGTAATAGCGTTTAAATACAACCATACGAACAATCTAACACGGCTGTGAACGCACCGCAAAACGTTTAACACGTCAACGATACGGTCTATAATAACTACGGTAACGGCAAACACCAACAAGGCAAAAAGCCCGATCTGTATGATTCCCATAATTAATTCTTAAGGTTTATAACATTGTGCATCTCAACGTCAAACGGTTCGGCGACCATCACGCCGTCACCCACGATATCCGTTACGCGTATCTTTGTGCCGGATTTTATGGCTTGCGGGTACTCGGTTATCGCGTCAACCTCGCGGAAGGTACCGTTTACAGTTACGTGAATTTTGCCCCTTCCGCCCTCACCCGCCGCGGGTATTGTGAGGTACACCTCACCAACGCAGCCAAGCGCGGTGCGGTAATCCATCTTATGTACCAATGCGAGGGACAGCAGCGCGCGCACAAGATACGCCACACCAACCATCGCCCCAAAACCGCAGGCAAACGCGATAAGCGAAGCCAAGCCCGCATGCAAACCGGCCTGCATGGATATAAACCCAGCCCAACCTGCAACGGTCAAAAACGCGATAATGCCGCGTGTTGTGATAAAGCGTAGGCCGACGTTGCCCGATTCACCTGTATCATCACCCAAGCCCCCGTCGCCGGATTCGTCCACTCCGGAAATCTCCGTATCCGTGCCTACACCAGCTCCCTCGTCCCCCACGCCAAAAAACAGCATAACGGTCTGTATCAGCATAATAAGCGACGCGGGCAGCGCAATAAAGAAAAACACCCGCTCCATAAAGATAAGGCCTTCCCACCATGCAGTCATACTATCACCTTTTCCTTCTAATGGTAAGTTATATTTACATTATAGCATATTATAATCTTATGCACAAGAGCTTTTTTTATTTGTTATATTAACAAGCATTATCCCATCGTATCCGCATATAATTGTACAAAACATGAATTTTTGGAGGTAACATTATGCTTCTTAGGGAAGCTATTGAGCTTACGCAAAGCATAGGAACGGAAAAGACCCAAATTCTGCTGGAGGGTGACATAATAGTGCCCGACACAAAGCCGGACATGCGCACCATCCTGCGCACGGACGCGGTTGTACAGATAGGCAAGGCGGAAAGCGCGCAGGATAAGGTTGTTTTTGCGGGAACACTTCAGATAAAGGCACTCTACTTGGCCAAGGAGTCGGTTAAGGACGCGGCCAAGGAAAAATA
The DNA here is from genome assembly GCA_009785555.1 of Defluviitaleaceae bacterium. Lineage (GTDB taxonomy): Bacteria > Bacillota > Clostridia > Lachnospirales > WRAX01 > WQWB01. The sequence continues at coordinate 20,297 of WQWB01000001.1, forward strand.
TGTACATAATCTCACCCTCACGGCTCCTATCGACGACTTCATCCGCATTGACGGCGCGGAAGCGAACATGCCCGTGGATATAACCGCCGAGGTGGCGCACGTCGAATACAAGATGGTTAACGACAGGAAGGTGAACTACCGCGCCGTCGTCAACGTAAGTTTCACCGTGTATTCGAAGACAGCCAAGGAGGCCGTCGTGGGTATTGAAGGGTTGGGCGAGTCGCAGCACAAGAAAGTGCGCCACAGCTTTACCGGCGTCGTGGCCACGCTTACCGACAGCATCAGCTTAAAACATGACATGCTCCTACCGCCTGGTAAGCCAGCCATGTCGGTTATCCTCCAATCCGACACGCACCTGGCCAACAAAGAGGTTAAGATTGGCAACGGCAAGATAAGTGTAAGCGGCGAACTGCAGCTGCAAACCCTATACACAGCGGAAAACGGCGCGAGTTTTGACTTTGTGGAGTCGGAAATACCGTTTTCGGGCAATATAGAGATCCCGCAGATTAGGGATAATATGCAAGCCGACGTACGCCTGTCTGTAACGGAGTCGAACATCACCATCGGCAAGGACGACGACGGCGAAGAAAGAGTAATAAACGTTGACGTAACGGTGCTTGCCAATGTATGGGTACGCGACCACGGCGAGATAACGCTTTTAGAGGACGCGTACCATATAAACAAGGAGCTTGGCTTCACGCATGAGGCAGTGCAGTTCCCGCGCCAGGTGTGCCGCAACAAAAACCAATGCCCCATAAAAGAGATGATACGCATAGACGACGAACACCCAGAGATCCTCCAGATCTACCAGGCAACCGGCAACCTAAATATCGAGACAGTGAAGCTGTATGAAGACAGGATGACCGTGGAGGGCGTTATCCACGCCGACATCCTATACATCGCGCGGGATGACGATACCCCGCTCTTCAACCACCGCGCCGTTATACCATTCAAGCAGACTATCGACGTAAAGGGCGCACAACCGCACATGGAAACGGCCATAGAGCACTCCATCGACCACATCGGCTTTAACATGCTCTCTGGGCGCGAAGTTGAGCTGCGCTTCCTCGTCTGCTTCACCGCCCGCGTAGTGGAGAACCGTTCCGTCAACATTATCACCGATATTGAGTTTGCAGACATCGACAAGGCAGTTTTGGATAAAATGGCGAGCGTAACCGTATACATCGTGCAAACCAACGACTGCGCCTGGACGATAGCCAAAAAGTTCAACACCAGCATCGATGACCTGTTGGCCGTAAACGAAATCGACGACCGCAACAACATAACACCCGGAACGCGGCTGTTAATTTTGAAGTCGTAGGAAAATGTCATTGTGAGGAAAGCTTTACTCCGAAGCAATCCAGTAAATGCCGATAAATCATCGTTTCTGGATTGCTTCTCTTCACTCGCAATTACAAACAATATCTCATACCATTAATAGCCTCATTATTTTGTCGAAATATGTCGAAAATTGTTGAACGATTTTTGTTGACACTTGTAATTATGTGTAGTATAATCGCATCATAACAAATAACAACATACGGATGACAAAAGTTATGACAATTTCCTCAAAATTGAACTCAATACGAAAAAAGCTGGGCATTTCGGAATCGACAGTTGCCTTAAACTTGGGATACCATATCAACAAGTTTATAGAGCTTGAAAACGGCGAGGCTACCATTTCCAACGAGCTTTTATCTAAGTGGAAGTTGGCTCTCGGCATCCCGGAAGTGCCAATAACAGACGTCGAGGTTCAGGCCTTTGAAGAATCGTTGTGGAACTGGCGCACGCTGATAAACTCATGGCTTGTTGACCTGGCTCGCGAAGGGCTGCACAAACTCAAACGCTGCGCCGAGCTGTCCTGCGAGCCGCATCTACAGCACGTCTACACGCTGATAAGCATAGGTTATTTCAGCATCGTTGACGATAATGAAGCAGCGGATAGGGCATTACAAATCCTAGCGGTTGATTATCTTAACCTTTCAACTATCAACAAAATACGCTTCCACACCATCCGCGGCAACCGTTATGCAAATAAGCATAACTACGCTAAGGCGTTTGAAGAACTGCATGAGGCATACATATTAAATGACGGCTCCAGCATAGCTGGGCTTGGGTTATATTATGCGTTGGCGCAATGTTTAACTGTTTTTGGCTTTTCGTATAAAGCTATAGATCTATTGACAAAAACACGTGAAATGTATAAAGCCGCGGGGGATGAAGTTACTTTAATATATTCAAACATTCCGCTTGCCTTAAACTATTCCCGTATCGGTGAGTTTGATAAGGCTATGCAGTTACTTAACGAATCTTTAGACCAACAACCGGTTACGTCTTTATACCCCTCCATTTATTATGGTTATGCTAATCTATATAAAGCGATGGGTGATTATGATAAAGCGTTGGAGTTTTGTGAAAAAACTATAGAAAGCATTGATCTTAATAGCGAAATATATTTAAACGCTTTATATTTAAAAGCAGAAATTTTTACACTCCAAAATAATACAAAACCTCTATTAGAATGTATAGAAGAAGGACTAACCGCTTCCATCAATAATTACAGATCCTTGATAAGTTTCAACACAATAAAGCATATGAGAAATTTAAATAATGAAGAATCATTAAGTTACATAATAAATACATCAATTCCTTTTTTCGAGGAAGAGAAATATTATCGCACAGTTATAGAATATAATTTAAAACTATGTGAGTATTTTGAAAAATGCGGTAACCATTCAATGGCTTTAAACCATCTAAAACAATCAATGAATTATGAACAAAAACTTTCAAAGGGTGATATTTCGTGAAAAAGGTTATTAAAATTAGTATTCCAATCTTAACAGTATTACTTTTATTTATAGCAATGACAAAGCCTATGTTTTCAGATCCAGGCCCTATCCTCCCACCACTACCACCGTGCCCGATTTACGGTATAGACGGCAGAAGCATAGACCCATGCGAGCCGTGCGTCGAAGAAAGATAGCTTTCAAAAAAATAAGCCTGCCAAATAAAACGCACAACAAAAACGTCATTGCGAGCATCGCGAAACAATCCAGAAATTAAAATAATTAAAGATATATGAACAAAACCTATGGAAGGGGATTTGACATGAAAAAATTTATGAGATATATTTCTATACTTATAGTGACTATTGTTTTGTCTATTGGCTTTTCTATATCCTTAACCGCCGGAGGAGGAGATCCCGTTCTCCCACCACTACCGCCCTGCCCGATTTACGGCATAGACGGCAGAAGCATAGACCCATGCGGGCCATATACGGACGAAAAATAACCGTAGGGGCGAACTGTGTTCGCTTAAACCTATCGGTTGCACAATGCTTGACGAACACAGTTCGTCCCTACGTTGGTAAGCGACTTACTCTTATCACTTACACTATGTCCAATCTGCGACCCGTACGGTAAAAGCATAGACCCATGCGAACCGTATACGGACGAAAAATAACCGTAAACACGTAGGGGCGAACTGTGTTCGCCTGTATCTGCATATACAAAAACGCTCCTCGCAATGACATTTCGTGACAAGCCGTACACCTAGAAAATAACCTTAAGCACTCCTTAAATATGAAAGCAAGCCTACGATTCATTCCGTTGGCTTGCTTTATTTTTAATATAATATCGGCCACCGTAGGGGCGGTCTGTGACCGCCTTAACCCTTGAATATTTGTACACATCCTCTATCACGGGCGGTCATAGACCGCCCCTACGGTGGTATTACAACAACATCATCACTCACCCTAAAACTCATCCGGCAGCGTCTCCACCACATCGCACCTAAACACGGGGCCGTCTACGCAGGCGTATTTACTGCCTATATTGCACCGCCCGCACGTACCGACACCGCATTTCATACGCAGCTCCAGCGTCGTATACACTTGAGCCGGGGTGTAGCCCAGCTCATACAGGGCCGCCGCAACCGTCTTTATCATTATCGGCGGGCCGCACACCAAGGCGATCTTATCCTTATCTGGGTTTAATTCGCGTACGATATTCGCCGCAAATCCAGTTCTGTGAGGCCAGCCGTCCTCCGGCCTGTCTACGGCCAGCGTAACTGTAAGGCCCTCACTCACCCAATGTTCCTCAATCTCTTTCCTAAAGACCAAGTCGGCAGACGAGCGCGCACAATACAATATATCCACCGCGCCGTAATTTTGGCGGTTATGCCTTACATAGTTAATGACGGAGCGTAGCGGCGCAAGGCCGATGCCACCCGCTATAAACATTAGATTTTTCCCCAAAAGCTCCCCCTCAACGGGGAAATGGTTGCCTAGCGGGCCGCGTATCGTTATGCTTTGGCCAACCCCCACGCGGTGCAGCCAATTTGTAAGTTGCCCCACGGCCTTGATGGAAAATTCCATATTCTCCACATTCGTCGGGCTTGACGTTATCGAAAACATCGCCTCGCCAACGCCTGGTATGGACAGCATCACGCAATGCCCCGGCATATGATCGATAGGCTTGCCCCCGCCGACGGCTTCTACGACAAACGTCTTTACATCACCCGTTTCCTGCCGTATACCTACAATCTTCGCCACAGTCGGCACTAAAATATTTGAGTTACACATGAGTGGCCTCCTCTGTGCGTTTCCTTGCATTAATAAATGCCAGCATAACTTTTACGATATTAATGTAAACCGGACACTTTGCTACGCAGCGCCCACAGCCTGTACAGGCATACATACCATTATTTTGCATAAAATATACCAGCTTGTGCATATACCGCTGACGGAAGCGCGGAAGCGCGGCTAACCGCGGGTTGCCATGCGCCATTTGGGTAAAATCCCTATAAATGCACGAATCCCATGTACGGCATCTTTCAACCTCGCCGTTACCTAGGCGCCTGTCACCAATATCATAGCAATGGCATGTCGGGCAGATAAACGTGCACGTCCCGCAGGTTAGGCACGCTCTCTGCAACTCGTCCCATTCATCCGAATTAAACAAAGCCAGCATTTCCTCTTCGCCAATACTTTTAAGAGCCTCCGCAACGTGCGGCACGAGCGGCATCTTTATATCCCCGACCGCAGCCGTACGCCGTTCCGCAAGGTTGGTGATGTCGCATTCGTTCACTTCGGTAAGCAAATGCTTATCTTTTCGGTAAGTTCCGCGCCTTTTTCCGTTACAACCTGCCAAAAGATTGTATCGCAAACCGCGGTAATAGTCACATCACCGTACGCGCCGCTAACCGGGTCCAGGCCAAACGCCGTGCAGAAGCATGTATCATCCTGCGTTAGGCAGGCTTCGGTTACGATAACTGCAGCTTCCCGCCTTGTTTTGTACATTGCGTCCACCGGTTCTTTCAAAAACACCTTGTCCAGCACGCGGATGGCCGCCTCGTCGCACGCGCTGACACCGAAAAGAACGAACGGCTCACAAACCACGTTGCCTCCAAGTACCTCAATTTCTTGTTTATGCGTGCGGAAAGACACAATTTTTTCATTTTGTGGAAAGAAAAAAGCCTTAATATTGCTGTTTTTATCAATAGTATGGGTGACCATCTGCAAGCTAAGCGCCGCCAAAAGTTCTTCCTTTTTCCGTGCGGAGATTTTGTACGTCATTCTATCCCTCCCGGCTCCGGGTCGCTCAGTTCAAAACTATGGAGCGGCGACGTTTGGTCGGCCGCCTCGCCAGCTTGGAACTCTCCGTATAAATTATTGATATCCTTGATAAACTTGCGGTTGAGAAGATACAGCGGAATACCCTCTGGACAGGCGCGGCTGCATTCGCCGCAATCCGTACACCGCCCTGCAACATGGTACGCGCGTATTATATGGTATATATTCTCCTCATCCTCGCCGGCGTTGGATTTGGCTGCTATGCCGGAGTTTGGGTTATCAAACACGCAACTCTTACAATTGCACGACACACAGATATTTCGGCAGGCGTGGCAACGCTGGCAACGCGATAGATGGCCGCGCCAAAACCCTTCGCGCTCGGCCTCTGTCAACCCCTCAAGGCGCGCAACCTCTTCAAACCTATTAACCTTACCTGTCTCTTCTGAAATCTCCGCACCGATTACTTCGTCAAAAATTTTATGCTCCTTGTTGGTGCAAGCAAGGCACTTTTCCAAAGGCTCTCTACCCTTTCCCTGCATCCCAGGGCAGCCTACCCCAATGATATACATATCTTTACGGTTAAGCTGCCTTTCCCCAACCAAAAGGTTTAAGCCGTACGTTTCACACGGACGCGCCAAAACCAAAGTCTTACCCTCATCAATTTTATTTCTTGCAAGTGTTTTGGTAAGATTAACGCCGCAAAACCTGTTGTAGTCAATTTTATCGGCATTATCAAGGAACGCAGGCTCGTAGTCATACTCAAGCAAACCACGCCGCCACGCGAGTATGCGCGACACCGCGCCGCTTTCCAACAATTCCGCCGCGCGGGTTTTTAGTTTCTCGTTCATAGAATCAAACATCATGCCGTACACTCACTTTCCTATCCGTCTTCATATACAAAAAAAAGTTAAACCCACTACGCTTCGACGGTGACGGCTTGCGGGAAAATTCGCGGAAACCGAGCTTTTCGTACAGCGAGATTGCCCCGGCATTTACGTCCACAACCTCAAGCATGTATCCATCAAAATGCAGTATTTCCATAACATGTGACAATAACTTAAAAGCAATACCCTTACGCGTATGTGCAAGCGACGTAGCCACAAACTCTATTATACACATATCCTCGGGTATTTCTACGGGCGCCGGCGGGTTTATAACAAACTTGTTTAACGCCCAATACGCAACCCTCCCACGGATAAATCCAAGCTCATTAATCAATATCTTCTTATCAGCCTTAGCAGGAGGCGGTTTCTGCGCAGTAACGCCAACCATCGCCATGATCTCGCCGTTTTCGACGGCCACGAAAAACTTGTCCAACACAAATATATGCGCCGTCGCTCTTGCCAATTTCGCTTTATCCTTAGACAAGAATTTCAAACCGTGCTCATAAAACCCTTCCGCAAAAATCCTGCCCATCTGCGGTCGCGGGTCGAATGGCAAATCGGATGCCTTTATATATTCCATTATAATTTACCTCACGAGTTTAACTTCAATACCAGTATAACAAAATCATATAATAAAGTCACGAAAAATTTATTGACACACCACATAAATTGATGATATAATTGAGAATCATAAGATAAAAGATAAAATAGGAGGCACAAAATGGTAAAAATTGGCATTAACGGTTTCGGCCGCATTGGCCGCTTGGTTTTCCGCGCATCGCTTGAAAGAAAGAATGTACAGGTTGTGGCAATCAACGATCCGTTCGTTGATTTGGAATACATGGTCTATATGCTTAAATACGATTCCGTACACGGGCGCTTCAAGGGCGATGTCTGCACAAAGGACGGCAAGCTCATCGTAAACGGCAACGAAATTAGCGTTTTTGAGGAGCGCGACCCAAAGAACATCCCTTGGGGCAAAGTCGGCGCGGACTATATCGCCGACGCGACAGGCGTTTTCTACACAATGGAGGCTGCACAGGCTCATATCGACGGTGGCGCAAAGAAGGTTATATACACCGGCCCGTCTAAAGATGATACCCCAATGTTCGTTATGGGCGTAAACCACACAAAATACACAAAGGATATGAACTTCGTATCAAACGCATCCTGCACGACGAACTGCCTCGCACCGCTTGCCAAAGTTATAAACGATAAATACGGCATCGTTGAGGGTCTTATGACGACAGTGCACGCCATCACCGCAACTCAGCTCACGGTGGACGGGTCAAGCAGGAAAGACTGGCGCGGCGGCCGCGCGGCGGCGTCAAACATCATCCCATCGTCCACTGGTGCGGCGAAGGCCGTCGGCAAGGTTATACCTGAGCTTAACGGCAAACTTACGGGCATGTCCTTCCGCGTCCCCACAATCAACGTTTCTGTTGTGGATCTTACGTGCAAGCTTGCAAAGCCCGCAACCTATGACGAAATCAAAGCAACGATAAAAGCATCGGCCGAAGGCGAGCTAAAGGGTATCTTAGCCTATACCGAAGACGCTGTCGTCTCCACGGACTTTATCGGCGAATCGTGCACCTCCGTATTTGACGCGGCGGCCGGCATCGCCCTTAACGACACGTTCGTAAAGCTGGTAGCATGGTACGACAACGAGTGGGGCTATTCCTCCAAAGTTGTTGACCTTATCCAATACATGGCGACAGTAGATAATAAATAGAGGGAGGTTAGGTAAATGGCAAAGGCAAAAAGAGGTAAGACCAACCTCACCGTTAAAGGCTGGCGCGGCTCCTGTCCGCAATGCAGCCGCACCGGCGTCCGTCTGCTCTGGGAAACCAAGGGCGAAGACGACAAGAACATCAAAATTTGCAAGGTTTGTGACGCGGCTATTAGAAACAAAGCCAGCTAGCCACATATTATTTAGGGCGTACGGGGGTTTCCCTCGTACGCCTTTATTTTCATTGAAAATATCAAGCCATTGCCTTCATCACCATTTTTATATTGTCTTTTGTATAATTTTATGATAAAATACGTTGTATATCAGAATATCCAAGTAAGGCAGGAGGCTAACTTATGAGCGGCAAAATGTACAGGATGTCCCAACAATGGAATAATAATGTAGAATATTGGCACGGCCATGCTGCACCACCCATCGTACTGCACAGCAAGGCAGAACAGCGCGTGGCGCAGAATGCACATAACCTTGTATGGAGGAGGCTTCGCGCCGAACACGACGGCCTGACTGATGCCTACGAAGCGTTACGCAAGGATAACGAAGATTTAACTGAGATAATTGCCAAAATCGACGAACTGCATAAACGCGCGCAATGTGAAATTGATGGATTAATAAAATCCGAAATTACAGCCTACCGCGTCAACATGGCAAGTAGCGGCGGTACCACCCGCATCGCCGAGCTTGAAGATCAAGTAAGCGAGCTTCTTGAGCGGATCGACGACCTCGAAAGCCGTGTAGACGAAGCGTACGATACGGCGCAGGACGCGCAAAATACGGCGGAAGAGGCGCAAAACACCGCAGAGGAAGCGCGTGACCTAGCGCAGTCCATATCTGACAATAATGGCGATGAATAGTAAGCGCGCTAAGATTATTGTTGATATTTGCATGGTCATTTTCATGGTACTGTCTTTCATAAGATGGGAGGAGAGCAACTTCGCTTTCCACGCAATCGTTGGCATTGGCTGTATGTTGTTCTTCGCCACTCATGTCTTCATCCACAGAAAATGGATAAAGGCCGTCACAAAATCGTGCTTTGCAGGTAAAATAAAGAAGGCTCTGCGCGGCAAATACATAATTAACATGCTTTTGCTGTTAGTCTGGGGTGTATGTATCACGGCGGGTTTTGTCACTATCCCGCCATTTTTAAGCGATGCTGGCAGCGGCTTTTGGTCTGCCCTCCACGGCGTTACAGCACGGGTTGGGCTAGGGCTTGTTGTTATCCACATTGTTCAGCATATCCCGGTGATAAAATCGTATTTTGGGGTTAAGAAAAAAGCTCAACCGTAGGGGCGAACTGTGGTCGCCAGTAACATATATGTTTTAGGAGGACATCAAAATGATACTCATCAAAAACGGAAAAGTATTGACAATGGACGGACATGTCTATAAAAACGGCTCTGTTTTAATTAAGGACGGTAAAATTGCCGGCGTTGGCGGCGACGCCATCATGCCGGAGAGCGGCTGGACGGTTATCGACGCTACAGGCAAGATCGTTACACCCGGCCTTATCGACGCGCACACGCATTTAGGCATTTCCGAAAATTCCATCCGCTGGGAGGGTAACGACACCAACGAGGTTACCGACCCTGTCACCCCACACCTACGCGCTTTAGACGCCATAAACCCCATGTGCGAATCGTTGATGGAGGCCGTTATCGGCGGCGTTACGTCCGTTGTAACCAGCCCGGGTTCGGCAAACGTAATAGGCGGGCAGACAGTGGCTATGAAAACAGGCGGCAGCAACAGGATCGACGATTTGGTGATAAAATCCCCACACTCCATAAAATGCGCGTTGGGTGAGAACCCCAAAGGCGCATACGGCCAAGCCAAAAAGGTTGCGCCGTCCACTCGTATGGCCACGGCTGCCATTTTCCGCGAAACGTTGATAAAAGCTAAGGAGTATTTAGATAAAAAAGACAGAGCGGGCGCCACAGAAGACGAAAAGGATAAAAAAGAACCGGATTATAACATGAAGTACGAGGCATTAATCCCCGTACTCCGGCGTGAAATACCAGTCCATTTCCACGCGCACCGTGCCGACGACATACATACTGCCATCCGCCTAACCAAGGAGTTTAACATCCGCTGCGTACTAATCCACTCCACCGACGCGCATCTTATCTTAGACGATATCAAGGAATCCGGCTACGCGACGATCATCGGCCCGACGCTGACGAATAAGTCCAAGCCGGAAGTGAAGAATAAAACCTTTGAAACCGCTGGCATAGTACAACGCGCCGGTATTTTGACGTGCATTACCACCGATCACCCCGTCACGCCGCTCCAGCACCTCAATGTATGCGCCGCCCTGTGCGTGCAGGCCGGGATGGATGAAGACGAAGCGTTGAAGGCGATAACTATCTATGCGGCACGCGTAATGCATTTAGATGACCGTATCGGCAGCATCGCGCCCGGCAAGGACGCGGATATAGTTATCTGGGACGCGCATCCGCTCCTAACCACGGCGCACGCGGAAACGGTTATTATTGACGGTAAGGTTTTATATAACAGATAATGTAGTGTCAATAGACTTGTAACGAAATTATAACCTCGACTACCGTAGGGGCGGTCTACGACCGCCATGACCCTTAAGTTTGCATGTTTAAGTATAGGGTAATATTTGGAGACAGCATGAAGACAGGTAAGATAATTTATCTAAACGGCATTTCCGGTGCGGGGAAAACTACACTAGCCAAAAAATTACAAGAACAGGCAAGTGAACCATTTTATTGGCTTTCATTGGATATATTTTGCCAAACCCTTTCTCCAAAAAAGTTCTTGAGGGGTTATGATGCGTTTACCTCACTTCTTAATACGGCAAAATTTTATTCGAGTATTGGGGTAAATTCAATCATTGATACTGTGCACATTCAAAAAGATACTTACGAAAAAGGCGGATTATTTCATGCAGCCCTACAATTACTTAACGATTGCCCTGTTTTGTTTGTGCATGTAACCTGCCCGCCGGACGAACTGCGCCGCAGAAAAACCGAGCGCGGTGATTACGATGCCGACAACCAACTGTCATTCTAATTAATGTATTTTATGCCATCTGAGCCGTATGATATAACGGTAGACACTCACAAGAACTCACCTGATGAATGTGCAGATGCAATTATTGAAATATTAAATTTCCCGGAGAAACATACAGCGTTTCAGTCATTATTGATACAATACGACAAAAACAAGGAGGACAACAAATGATCAAACGCCCCTTCGGCAAAACCGGCGTAAACATATCCGCCCTAGGTTTCGGCGCGATGCGCCTGCCAACCATGCCAAACCCGGATCATAACCCGGACGATAAAGACAGCAAGCAGAACATAATCAACGATGAGCTGGCCATCCCTTTGATGCACAAAGCCTTTGAGCTTGGCGTAAATTATATAGACACAGCCATTTACTATGTGGACGGGCTTTCAGAAATCTCCGTCGGCAAGGCCGTAAAGTCTTGGCATGCAAATGGCGGAAACCAGATTTACGTCGCCACAAAAAACCCCGTACCCGGCGACCCGGCGGACGATCTACCAAAGGTATGGTGGGAAAGGTTTGAGACGTCGCTACGCAAACTTGATTTGCCCCACATCGACTTTTACCATATGTGGAGCTTAAACCTTGAATCCTACCAAAAAGGCGTTCTGTATAAAGAAGGCCCGCTTGCCCTCGCACTTAAGGCTAAGGAGCAAGGCCTTATAAAGCACATCTCCTTCAGCTGGCACGGCAAAACCGAGGATATGAAGATCCTTATCGACTCCGGCCATTTCGAGTCCGTCCTCTTGCAATACAATCTGCTTGACCGGTCTAACGAAGAAAACATCGAGCGCGCTTACGACAAGGGCTTAGGCGTCGTCGTTATGGGTCCCGTCGCAGGTGGAAGGTTGGGCGAGCCGTCGCCGGTTATCCAAAAGGTTTTAGGTGGGAATAAAAAAGCCAGCACTGCGGAGATGGCTATGCGCTTCGTTCTTGCCAACCCTAAGGTACACGTGTCCCTCTCCGGTATGGAAAATATCGGTCAAGTTGTTGAAAACGCCGCGGTGGCCGGCATCGAGGGCGGCCTAACGGCCGACGAGGTAAGCAAAATCCATATTATGCTTGAAGAAAACAAAAAGCTGATGGACTTGTATTGCACGGGGTGCAACTACTGCCTACCATGCCCCGCAAACATCAATATTCCACGCGTATTCACCTACATGAACTACCACAAAGTCTACGGCCTTACGGACTATGCGAAACGCGAGTTTGCAAAAATAGGCAACGAGTCATGGGGGCCAAAGTACGCGAAAGTCTCAGAATGCGTGGAATGCGGCGTATGCAGCGAAAAATGCCCGCAAAACATCGATATTATCAAACAATTGAAGGAAACAGAGGCGGCGCTTAGCTAATGCGGTATATTAACGAAATGAGAGACGGCGAAAATGTTGTAGGTCACTACTTCTGCCGCGAAAAGCACAGCCTGAAAACCCGCGCGGGCAAGACTTATTTCAGTATTATACTGACCGACCGCACAGGGGCCATGGAATGCAAAATCTGGGATTTAAATAACAATATACAGAGTTTTGAATCCGGCGACTACGTTAAGGTTGACGGGTCGGTAAACCTGTTTAACGACGCATTGCAAATGAAGGTCAACAAAATCCGCCGAAGCGACGCCGGCGAGTACGACCCGGCTGACTACATGCCCACGACGGCGCACAATATCGACGATATGTTTGAAAGGCTGATGGCCTACCCCAAAACCTTCAAAAACGACTTTATCTATCAGCTTATTACAAACATTTTTACGAACGCGGAAATCTCAAATATGTTCAAGACATCCACGGCGGCGATGGCGATGCACCACGCATACGCCGGTGGATTGCTTGAACATACTTTGTCCGTCGTGGAGCTGTGCGACGTTTGCGCGGCAAAGTACAAATACGTCAACCGCGACGTGCTGCTTGCGTCCGCCATGCTTCACGACCTTGGCAAAATATGGGAGTTTACGGGCTTCCCCGGCAATAAATATACCGACGCCGGGCAGCTTTTGGGCCACATATACATGGCCGCAGAGCTTGTTGGTAAGGAAGCCGCTAAGCTCGATAACTTCCCGCTACAGCTTGAAATGGCGTTAAAGCATTGCCTCCTCGCCCACCACGGCGAGTACGAGTTCGGCTCACCCAAATTACCAGGCTTACTAGAAGCGTGGATCCTCTCCGCCTGCGATAATTTAGACGCTAAAACGGCTGGTTTTACCGAGTTCTTAGAAAAAGACAAAAACCCCGGGCAGTGGAGCGAATACAAAAAAATGTTTGAGCGAAGTATAAGAAGTACGGAGGTGTAGGGGAGCACTATGTGCGCCTACAGATCAAATGGATAAAGAAACGATCAGCGCAACCGAAATAAACAAATTCGTATACTGCCCTAAGCAGTGGTACTATATACGCATACACGGCGAAAAGGCCCTGCGCGAAATGTACCGGGAAATGTTCCCGGAGCGCGCGCATAAAACAAACGAATCGTTTGTAAAGGGCAACGCCTTCCACGAAAACTTCATGCGGCGGGAGAAAGCGCGCATCCTCAAACGCCGCCTTCTTATTTTTGCCGCCCTCGTCATCCTTTTCGGCGGCCTGCTTATTTTATTTGCGTTATGAAGACGATAAAACAAAAAAGACCCAAACTGCAAATACGCGGCTACAAACTGATATACACCGACACTAAAGCCGGCGGCGGCGATATGGAAATTAGCGGCCGGTTATTGCGTTGCCCTAAATACGAGCTAAGCGGCAAACCCGACTTCATCTTTGCCCGCCGCAAACGCTTCATCCCCGTAGAATTAAAAAGCGGCAAGCTTGGCGAAGCAACCGAACCGCGCCGCAACGACCTCATGCAGCTAATCTGCTATTTTTTCCTCATCCAAAGCGAATTCGGCATCAAAGTACGCAAAGCCCACTTACTCTACGGCGACACAATGTTCGTGATTAAAAATTACCGTAACCTTCGTAACGAATTTCTGACGGTTTTAGCTGAAATGCGTGAAATGCTTGAAGCCGGAGAAAGTTTCATTAACGTAGAAAAAGAATACACAAAATGCCGCTACTGCGTCTGCCGTGAAACAGTATGCGGCGTTTTAGACTCTTAACGAGATGATAAAATCTAATAAATCTGTTTTAATGTTAAATAAGTATAGAGGAATTACTTTGAAATAGTAAAAAATTTAGCTTGCTAAAATTTTATTGCTATTTCAAAGTATGGCTGGGCAACGCGCAAGCGTCCCAGCCTGTTCGTAGAATAACTACGCATGTAGTTATTCTACGAACATTCCTCTGTATAACCATAACTTTGGAGATAGCTATGAGCACAATAGACCTTGAGATTACAAATATTAACGGCGATGGGCATGGCGTGGGGCGTGCAGATGGTTTTGTATTTTTTGTTGACGGCGGCCTGCCCGGCGATTTCCTTAGCGTCGAAGTCATAAAAACAAAAAAACACTACGCAAATTGCCGTATACTCGAAGTCATAACACCGTCCAAGCATCGCGTCGCGCCTCCGTGCCCTGCATTTGCTCCTCTTCGTTCGCTTCACTCACCAACCCTCCCAGATGCCGGATACCCAAGTGCCAGGCAGCAATCGAGCCGCTGCGGTGGCTGTCAATTATTACATTGCGATTATGCTTCTCAGTTAATATTTAAAAAGCAAATCGTCGTTGATGCGATAACCCGCATCGGCGGTATACCAAAGCCCCCCATCGCTGATGTCGTTGGCATGGACAACCCGCTCAATTACCGTAACAAAGGCGTATTTCCAGTCTTTTTTCACGAAAACAAGGGATTTATCGGCATGAATGAGCCGCGAAGCGATAGACTTATACCCGTCGACAACTGCCTTCTCCAACATCCCGCTCATAAAGCCATCTTGGATGCCATCCGCAAATATACAAACCGCCAATGCAGGGGTATACACCGTATAATGGTTCGCGTCGGGTTTATGACCGGCGACGTGATGGCAGCAATTTCCGCCGACAGTTCCGTTGATGCCTATGCCGATTCTATCACAGCCGACCTTGTATCCGCCGGAGCGGCCACCGTGCTGTTCAGCAGATCAAAGACGTCGGGTAATCAATACATTGATGATTTCCATCCAACATATGGAGCTGGGTACATTACAGATTATATCGGCGACCTTAAGTTCAAAATCTCCGCTTCATCTTTCTTCCAAGTCAACCCGATACAAACCAAGGTGTTATATGACATCGCTCTCGCCCAAGCTAACCTTACGGGCCACGAGAATGTAATAGACGCTCATTGCGGCGTTGGGAGCATCGCACTCTGTGCATCCCGCCGCACAAACGAAGTAGTCGGCATAGACATATCCGCCTCATCTATCCGCGATGCAAACACTAATGCAAAAATTAATAACATTACAAATGCACGCTTTATTTGTAAGCCATCCGATGCCGCTATCCCGCATTTGTTAACAGATAATTCAGTTGTCATACTTGACCCTCCCCGCGCAGGATGCGAGACGGCTCTGCTAAATGCTCTCATTGCCACCCCCCCAAAGCGTATCGTTTACATATCTTGCGACCCGGGTACGCTGGCGCGTGACCTAAAAATACTTACGAACAGCTGCTTTTCACTGGTTGATGTACGGCCTGTTGACATGTTTCCGATGACGTCGAAGATTGAAGTTTCTTGCCTACTCGAACGGAAATAAAATAAATACATATTACACCAAGCGATCAGATATCTTCGTTTTTATATCCTTCCATTCTCCTTTATGCAAGCAGGTTTGCCGTTGACAGCCACTATGTAAAATGATATACTCAATAATATCAATGTTAAACAACACTAAGGAGAAATGATGACAAAAATCCTCCTCCTCGCCACCGGCGGCACTATAGCAAGCGTAAAGAAAGCGGATGGCCTTGCACCCGCCGCGTCTTCAAACATTTTGACGGGATATATAAAAGAGCTGTACAGCAACGTCGAAGTGGATTGCCGCGACATCTTAAACCTCGACAGCTCCAACATCCAGCCGGAAGAATGGCAGCAAATAGCCCGCCACGTCTATAACTCATTGCCCGGATACGACGGCATCATCATCACCCACGGCACGGACACTATGGCCTACACCGCTTCCGCCATCAGCTTCATGTTGCGCAACATCACAAAACCCGTCGTCATAACCGGTTCCCAACTGCCAATAACCGAGCCGCTAACAGACGGTAAAACAAATCTGTACACCGCAGTGAGTGCCGTTTTGAGTAATATGCGCGGGGTTATGGTCGCCTTCGATAGAAAAGTAATAAACGGCACCCGCGCCGTAAAGGTCTCCACCATGGGGATGAACGCGTTTGAAAGCGTAAACGCCCCCTACATGGGGCAAGTCATGGCAGACGGCATGAGGGTAAAATCTTTATCAACCACTGAATTGGCATGTCACAGGCGTCTTTACACGGATTACACAGAAAATTCGCCAACCAAGTTATTAGACAAACTTTGCAAAGACGTTTTCCTCTTAAAGCTCATCCCGGGCACTAAACCCGGACTGTTTGACGCACTTGCAGGTATGGGTTACCGCGGCATCGTCATCGAGGCATTCGGCAGCGGTGGTATGCATTACCTAACGCGCGATTTAACCGAAAAGCTCGACGAACTCACTAAAAGCGGCATCGCCATCGTAGTATGCAGCCAATGCCTGTATGAAAAAACGGATCTAACCACCTACACCGTCGCCCGCAAAGTGCTTAACACAGGCGTTATCTCCGGCCGCGATATGACGACGGAGGCGGCGGTTACAAAACTTATGTGGGCGCTTGGGCAATACGACGATATAAAAGACATCGTACGCACTTTCAATGAAAATATAGCGGGGGAAGTCACTTTATAATAACCAATAGCCCCCGCCGTTATTGCGGACTAGTGAGAGTTTGTCTGCGCCGCACTTTGCGCAGGCTTACTCTCACTTGATCCGCAATCTCAAACTTAAAGGAGGCCAATATGCCTAACTTAAAAGGAACAAAGACGGAAAAGAACTTGATGGAAGCCTTCGCTGGTGAATCCATGGCCCGCGGCAAGTACACTTATTTCGCCGGCCGCGCGAAAAAAGCCGGTTTTGAGCAGATAGCCGCGATATTTTTGGAAACCGCGTTTAACGAACAGGAACACGCCAAGCTGTGGTTCAAACTCCTCCACGGCGGTGAAGTGCCCGAGCTTGAAGAATGCCTAAAAATAGCCGCCGAGGGTGAACGCGAGGAATGGACGGAAATGTACAAACGTATGGCTGAGGAAGCCCGTGATGAAGGCTTCACCGACATAGCCCGACAGTTTGAAATGGTAGGCCAAATCGAAAAGGAGCATGAGGAACGATACCTCAGGCTGCTCAAAAGCGTCAACGAGTCCACAACATTTAAAAAAGAGGAAAACCACACATGGCTGTGCCGCAACTGCGGCTTTACGCACACCGCCTCCGCCGCGCCAGTCTTATGCCCCGTGTGCAAGCACCCACAGGCGTATTTTGAGATGAAATCGGAAAACTATTAGTATCTAGCATAAAAAGAAGATGAGCAAATTATGCTCATCTTCTTTTTAGCACCTAAGATAATACTTAATGCCAGTACTTTTCCCGCGGTATTTTTATATTATCCAAAGGCTTAACAAAAAGCAACGCGATCAACGCGGCCCACGTACCCATCGACATGACGATGCCCGACCGCACCGACCCGCCGCTAAAATCCGGTAAATAAGCTAACTCACCTGTTATTATATGCCTCATCAAAATCCAATCGCCGCTTCTTAAATCCGTCATAAACAAATTTATGTTTACTGCAATTAGCGTTATCCCAACAAGCCCTAATACTATAATTGCTTTTTGCTGGCCGTCAGACACACCAAACATTCTTTCCCCGCAGACGGATAAAATTATAACGGCAATGAAACCCACCATCGAAGCCAGCACAGCTGGAACGTGTGCCGCACTGTAGCCAAGTAATTGGAATAAATAATAATTGCCCGTCGCATCATGCCTCCACAACGGCAAAAACATCAAGCTAAGCAACCCAATTGCCGCCGTAATAAACAAAACTTTTCTTTGGTTATTCATAACGCCACCCCGTAAATTATATGGGTTAATGATAACATAATTTAAGTTGTATGTAAACCATGTTTAACAAAACTCCGCTGTCATTCCACGCTTCTTGCACTCCAGCAACAAATAATCATACTTTATATGCAAGGATTTCAGTTCATAGATATACGACTCTATAAGCAATTGATTGCTGACGTGGTTCATATTCGCGTTGGCCACATCCATACGCTCCTTTACATGCGCCACGGCGTCTAAAAGCCGTCGGTCGTCCATGTCCTCCGCATCATCAATATTGCCGTTGCTTCGAACACGCAGCCTTATATCCTTTATCCCGCTGAATTTTATTTTATGTAACACCTCAACACCCCTTCGCACTTGTACCGCAGCTTGTCTACAATCATATATATTGTCATGAAGATTTATTTATACCATTGTTTTACGCCGAATATTATGCTATAATCTTGATAACTAATTATTTATAGGAGTAAATTATGTTAGAAAACGCAGAATTTATTTCACTAGAGAAAAACCCGCTCATCTCCATACGCGTCACACGCGGGCATTTTACCACAAACATGTCCCATTACAATCATTATTTAGATATGGGCCAACTTAAGTTTAATGCGCTTATCGCAAAGGATGTTGCGCGCGAATTTGCCATACCATACGTCAATACAACCCTTATAGACACTATATTCTGCATGGAGCGCACGGAGGTAATAGGCGCGTTCTTGGCGCAGGAGCTGATGACGGACGGTATATGCGTCGTAAACAGCGAACAGCGTATCTACGTCCTAACCCCCGTTACCGGGGCAGACAATAAACTCCTCCTGCCGGACAATAGAGTAGACAAACTCTCCGGCAAAAACGTCCTGCTCCTCATGGCATCCATCACGTCCGGCGTTATGGTTGAGACGGCGTTGGACTGCATCAATTATTACGGCGGCAACCTCGTAGGCGTGTCCACGATTCTTATGACGAAACCTAGGGAGAATTTGGACAACGTAAACGCACTTTTCACGCCCGATAATTTTGAGGGTTTCGCCTCCTACCGAGCGGACGACTGCGAGATGTGCAGACGCGGCGAGAAATTGGACGGGCTGATTTATAGTGAAGGGTATAGGAGGTTGTAGAATGGCGAACGCAGTTCGCCCCTACGTGTTGATATAGCCAATGGTCATTGCGAGCGCACACGAAGCAATCCAGGAACTTTGATTTTACAGCATTTTCTGGATTGCTTCTGGGAAAGATGTCTGCGGCGCGCTAAACGCCCCTTACAATGACGGTGTAAATTACCAGCCATTTCACGGCTGTTAGGAGGATACATATGATAAAAATGTTAGCTATATTGCTATCCATAGTTGTGATTGTCGCTGTATTGGCACCTTATAGCCTTGATGCGCTTAGCGAAGATGGCGGGCAATCGCTTAACATTCGAGGAAGCAGGCTAAGCTCAACTTCAACCCATACCCTTTCCATTAAAGAAGATGGTGGTTTATGGGCCTGGGGTGTAAATCAATATGGTCAATTAGGCGACGGCACAACAATAAACCGTTATGTTCCTACACGTATCGGTACAGCTTACAATTGGATAAATATCTCCGCCGGAAGGACTCATACATTGGCAATCAACGACGGCGGAGAGTTATGGGCTTGGGGTTCAAACGCTGCCGGACAATTGGGCGATGGCACAATAACAGATCGCCACACCCCAACACGGATAGGAACTTCCAGCAACTGGATAGATATTTCTGCAAATGGTTTCTATTCCATAGCAATTAACGCTGAAGGCGAGTTATGGGCTTGGGGTTCAAACACTTTCGGTCAATTAGGTGACGGCACAACGCTAGACAGGCACACTCCAACGCGCATAGGTACCGCCAACAATTGGATGAGTATTTCCACGGGAATCAATTTTTCCTCCCTAGCAATTAACGCTGATGGCGAATTATGGGCTTGGGGTTCAAACGTTTTTGGACAATTAGGCGACGGCACAACGCTAGACAGGCACACTCCAACACGCATAGGTGCCGCCAGCAATTGGATAAATGCTTCTGCAGGGGCTAACCACTCAATAGCAATCGACGCTAGTGGAGAATTGTGGGCTTGGGGTTGGAATTCGTTCGGACAATTAGGTGATGGTACAACAATAGACAAACACACCCCAACGCGTATAGGTACAGCCAGCAATTGGGTAGATATTTCTGCTGGGAGCAGCCATTCGTTTGCATTTAACTCCTATGGTGAGTTATGGACTTGGGGCAGTAATTGGTTTGGCCAATTAGGCGACGGTACAATTACAAACAGCTACACCCCAATGCTTCTAGACACAACAGGTAATTGGATATTTGTTTCCGCGGGAAGCCAATTATCCGTAGCAGTTAATTATAATAATGAATTATGGGCTTGGGGTTTGAATAGCGACGGACAATTAGGCGACGGTACGAAGATAAGCAGGCTTTTACATGTGAGGATATTCCCACTAACAACTATCCCTGACCCGCCAATAAACGTACACGCATCCCCCGGCGACGGATACGCAACGGTATACTTCGACCCGCCCGATAACGACGGCAACAGCTCTATCCTATATTTCACCGTAACGGCAAACCCCGGTGGCTACACGGCTACAAGCGTGTTCACCCCAATAGTTATATCCGGCCTTACAAACGGCGTAGAGTACACGTTTACGGTTACTGCCACAAATTCAGCCGGGGCTGGTGCACCCTCAGAAGCATCCAACCCCGTAACGCCAACGGACTTTGGCACAAACCCACCAACTGGTTTGCCAAACATTACTTTATATTTAATCCCCTTATTAGCCTTTGCTGCTATTTCGGCTATTTCATGGGGTCTCTATTCAAAAAAACGATAAAACTAAGGAAAATTAGGGGGACAAAACCGTGGACGGTTTTTGGCAGTCTTTGGTAGACACAATGGGTATTACAGGCATGGATTGGCAGTATGGCGTAATGATATTGATCGCGCTTCTACTGGTGTATTTATCTATTTTTAAGAAGGTGGAACCTCTTCTACTTCTACCCCTCGCCTTCGGCATTTTGGTTGCCAACATCCCCGGCGCTGGCATGAGCGCACAGGATACGGGCGGCGTTATGTGGTTTTTATACCAAGGTATTGAGCGGATCATATACCCGCCGCTTATCTTCCTCTGCATCGGCGCGATGACGGACTTCGGCCCGCTTCTCTCCAACCCTAAAACCGCGTTTATAGGAATAGGCGGCCAACTTGGCATATTCGCAGCATTTGGGCTGGCCCTTATTATGCCTGAATCGCTCGGCTTCGGCTTCGGCGAGGCGGCGTCCATCGGCATTATCGGCAGCTCCGACGGACCCACTGCGATTTTCACCGCCAGCACCCTCTCACCAGACCTTCTAGCTGCCATATCAATCGCGGCATATTCGTACATGGCCCTCACCCCCTTCATCCAGCCGCCTATCATGAAGCTGCTTACAACCCACAAGGAGCGGGTTATCGTTATGCCGCAACCAAAGCGCGTACCCAAAACTGTAAAGATAATCTTCCCCATATCCGTGACCTTGGTCGTTGCCTTAATCATACCCGCCGCCGCGCCACTTATCGGCATGTTGATGCTTGGCAACCTAATACGCGAATCCGGCGTATCAGACCGCCTCACCCGTGCCCTCACAGGCGACGTGCTGTCGATTTTAACCATGCTTATAGGTATATCCATCGGCGCGTCCGCGCGGGGTGACGTTTTCCTTACGGCCCAAACGCTTATAATTACGGGCCTTGGGCTTGCCGCCTTTACAATAGGTACGATCGGCGGCGTAACGATGGCAAAGATACTTAACGTGATTTCCGGCGGCAAGATAAACCCACTTATCGGCAACGCCGGCGTATCCGCCATGCCAATCGTCGCGCGCATCTCCCAGCGCGAGGGGCAAAAATACAACGAACAGAACCACCTGCTTATGCACGCAATGGGGCCGATAGTATCGTCCACCATAGGCTCGGCGATAGTTGCTGGTGTTTTCGTGGCCATCTTCGGCTGATAATTAATGATCGGTATAAACCATAGAGATAAAGCCTCCAGATAATATCCGGGGGTTTTATAATATAATTATACTTTACAAACCTAATAAAAACTGTTAAAATACTTACATGATTATAACAAACAATCCCATGGTAAATAATGCTTGCCATATAAATGGCCTTATTTTTATTGACGGAAGCCTACTGGATGTATTAACCGCCGTACGCGATTACGTCCACCGCGGATATACCTTACAAACACACCCGCTCTCCGGCTCCGTTAAGCCAGGTGAAACGCCGTATAAAACGGTCGTATTAGAAAGTGGGGAATCAGTTTGCTTTAAGAGTTTGAATATAATCGAGGAAAGTATCCTTACTGCCCGTAAACTAACCGCCGATCGAAATTATACAGACAAAATGCTTAAGGATTTTCAGCTTATAGACCACACATTAATATTTGAGAGGAAAAATTGATTATGTTATATGACGTTGCTATTATAGGTGCGGGGCCCGCAGGCCTTGCCGCCGGCCTGTACGCCGCACGCGCAAAGATGAACTGCGTTGTTTTTGAAAGGTTGGGTGAGGGCGGCCAAATCGCCATTACAAACGAGATAGAAAACTATCCAGGCGCGCCGGAGCATTCGTCCGGCCCGTCCCTTACCGCTCGCATGGGCGAACAGGCGCGCTCCTTCGGCGCGAACTTTATTAAGGACGATATAATCGGCGTAAGCCTCGAAGGCGACGTTAAAGTATTAAACGGCAAAGGCGGCGAATACCAGGCCAAAACCGTTATCATCGCAAACGGCGGTAAACCGCGCCCAATAGGCTGCCCAGGCGAAACGGAACTTATAGGCAAAGGGGTTTCCTACTGCGCCACGTGTGACGCGGGCTTCTTTACCGACCTTGAGGTTTTTGTCGTCGGCGGCGGTGACTCGGCTGTAGAGGAGGCCATGTTCATCACCAAGTTCGCCAGAAAGGTAACTATAGTGCATAGGCGCGACGAGCTGCGCGCGGCGAAATCCATCCAAGAAAAAGCGTTCGCAAATGAAAAGATCGCATTTATGTGGGATACGGTTATCGAAGAAATCAAAGGCGACGGAATGGTAGAATCCGCCGTTTTCAAAAACCTCAAAACCGGCGAAGTAACCGAATATACAGCAGACGAAGAGGACGGCACCTTCGGCATTTTCCCCTTCATCGGCTTTGATCCGGTTTCAGACCTTTACAAAGGCAAAGTAGATATGGATGCCGCTGGCTACATCCCCACGGACGACAATATGAAGACGAACGTACCCGGCGTTTTCGCTGCGGGCGACATACGCGTTAAATCCCTTCGCCAGGTCATCACCGCTTGCGCCGACGGGGCTATAGCGGCCGTACAGGCGGAGAAGTTTATTGAAGGGCATTAAATTCTTGGGTGACTTGCATTCCCTTACAATAACAGATACCGGACCTTTGCCCGGAATAACATAAATTAACCGGCAAATTTAATTGATATAAGTGCGAATAGACGGTAATAACTTATAGAGAAGCAAAGAGGGCTATTATGGACAGGTTCGAATACACTACCATGGTATACAAAGCCAAGGGCGTCTTCGCCGCAAAATATGACGACGCGGAGCTTAGGCAGGAACTTAACAAAATGGGTGAGGATGGCTGGGAGCTTGTAAATTTCGCTACCTGCGCGTCTTCCGGTACAACGTACCAGCTGGTTTTTGTATTTAAGCGCAAAACGTCCGGTGCGATTGGTGGCTACAAGGTTTACAACTAGAGAAGGAAATTGTTATGAAAATTGTGGAAGCCCTCAAAAATAACCTAGATGGCGAAGAACTAAAAAACGCTTTGAGTTTTGTTGATTATATGGTATCGAATGGATTTACGCCAAAAATGGAATGGGATAACGGTTGCCGCTTCGTTAAAGACGGTAAGTCGCCTTGTTTGCTCGTGAATATACAAGGCGATGGGGAATGGTTTTTGTGTGACGTACCAGTCATCACCGAACCAGAATGGAATCTATTGGAAAACAGCTTAAAACAGTTTATCGTTGAAAATATCAAGGTATGCAGCGTTCACAAAGGCGATAAATGCAGCTGCGGCAACGAACCTGGCACGACCAAGAAAATCTTCGGCAAGTATTATGATAATGTTTGCTCTTCGGAAATCCAATTCATCAACCCTACTTCTGATGTACTTGATAGGTTTAGGGAAATTGTTGAATGGTGGCTAACCAATAAGGAGTAGAATTATGAAGAAAGCAATTTTGGCATTAGTATTGGTATTTATTTTTGTTCTCTCTTCCTGTTACGGCATTACCCATGATGACTACAACCGCGGCGTTACCGAGTATTACCGCCTCGTCGGCGAACTTGACCGCCTTATTGGTGAAATCGACGGCGTTATACAAGAACTTGCCGCAATGCGCGCCGGGATCCATATCGCGCCCGCGTCGGCCGACGTTCCATACGGCTTTGACGCCGTGCCGCGCGCGGAATATACCTACAGCTTCAGCTCCGCACACGGCGGGATGATGATAACGGGATTTACCGGCTCCGCACAAAACCCGGCTGTTTTAGACAATGTACCCGTTACGGCTATCGGCAACGGCGCTTTCCGTAACCTACCCATAACCTCCGTACACATCCCGGAAACGGTTATCCACATCGGAAGCGACGCGTTCAGCAATACCGGGCTTGAAGGCGTCGTCCTGCCGCCACGCTTGCAATCCGTCGGCAATAATGCCTTCGCCGGCACTAACATTACGGAGCTGATTATACCAGGAAGCATGACGGAGATACCTACTGGCAGCTTTCGCAACATGCCATATCTAGAGTCCGTAACGGTAAGCTACGGCGTGAGAAGGATCGCCGAGGGCGCATTCAACTCAAACCCAGCACTTTACCGCGTAATTTTACCGGAAAGCGTTACGGAAATTGGCGCACAAGCCTTTCAACAAGCCCACAACCTAAGATATATAAATATTCCGCACGGCATTACGGAAATAGCGCACAGCACTTTCTTGCAGACAACCAACCTACGTAAGTTAATTATACCGGAAAGTATAACGGTTATAGGGCTCTCCGCTTTTTTCCAATCAGGCTTAACCGAAGTTATCATCCCCGCAACCGTTGGACTTATAGTTGACAACGCGTTCGCAGAAATGCCGTATTTACGGAGCTTCACCATAAAAAGCGCGGAAACAGTTATTTCTCCGGGTGCGTTTAGAAATAATCGTGCTTTGGAGACCGCCATCCTTCCCGATGGTATGGTAAATATACCGGAATCTATGTTCCGCGGTGCGATATCGCTAAGCGATATCAATCTGCCCAATACTGTTATCGAAATAGGCGTACAAGCATTTAACGACACTCCTAGCTTAACCTCAATCCATTTGCCGCATGGGCTTGAGAGGATTGAAAATATGGCGTTTTCTGGCAGCGGTCTTACGGAAATTACAATACCTGCCACAGTTACATTCATTGGGAGCAATGCTTTTGGGGCTAATGCAAACCTCACACGCGTATATTTTGAAGGAAACGCACCGGAAATGGTAGGCCAAGTATTTTGGAACCATCACCCCGGCCTGGTAATCGTCCACTACGCCGACGCGGAAGGATTTACGAACCCGTGGAACGGCGTGCCAACGATGATAAGGGAACGGCAATAGGGTTTCATTCAAAATATCTCAAAACTACAAATTTTTATAACCCATTTTATTTTTAGTAGCAACTGTATATATATAAAGCCGTTTAATTTGAAAACAAATACCGTTTTCATGTTAAGCGGCTTTATTATATAGAGAAATTACTTTATAAACAGTAAAAAAATTAGCTTGCAAAAATTTTTACTGTTTTTGTATTACGGACATGGAAATTGTCAATAAACTATGTTATACTTATCTGACCATTATTTATTTGAATTTTAGAATGGGAGCTATATATGGATAGATTTACCTTGCAAGGCAAAAAAATACACTTTATAGGCATCGGCGGCGCTCATATGAGCGGGTTGGCCGAAATGTGCCGCCTCTGGGGTTTAAGCGTCAGCGGATCAGACGCGGTAACCAGCGACGCCACGGCAAAACTTATGTCAAGCGGTGTACGCATCCAGATAGGCCATAGTGCGGATAATATTGATGATAACACCGACTTGGTTGTCTACACATCCGCCGTCAAGCCCGGCAACCCGGAATTTGAGCGAGCAAAAGAGCTTTCTAACAGCGGCGCGGTACTTATGGATAAAGCAGGCCTTGTCGGTTTAATTATGGAGAATTACGAAAAGTGTATTTGTATAGCCGGCTCCCACGGGAAGACGACGACAACGGCGATGATAGGCGAAACCATTTGGGGACTTGGGATGAACCCTACAGTCGTAAACGGCGGCGTCTGCACGCGCCTTGGCACGTCCATGCTCCTCGGCGGCGATAAATACTTCGTGGTAGAGGCGGACGAATATTACGACGCTTTCCTCAAAATGCATCCAACCGTCGGCGTAATCCTTAATATAGAGCACGACCATACCGACTATTTCCCAACAGAAATGTCCATATATGAAAGTTTTAGGAAATTTGCGGAAAACATTAACCCGGACGGTGCGCTTATCGTTAATAAGGATGTAAATCATTTAGAATATCTTACGGACGGGTTAAAATGCCGCGTTATTACTTTCGGTGAGGACGGTGCGGATTTTAATGCCGGCAACGTAAAGAACCTTAACCTATCCGTACCCGGCAAGCATAATGTGATGAACGCGCTGGCGGCAGTTGCAGCCTGCTTCGCGCTTAATATTGATATAGAAGATATTGTTTGCGAACTTACCAAATTTACGGGTGCAGGACGACGGTTCCAACTGCGCGGCGAACTTAATGGCGCAAAGATCTACGATGACTACGCACACAACCCAACAGAGATACGCGCAACATTGTCGGCTGCAAAAAGCCTAAATCCAAGCCGCCTCATCGCCGTTTTACAGCCTCATACGCGATCACGCACTTTAGAGTTTTTCGACGATTTTGCGGCATGTATGGATAATGCTGATGAAATCGTGCTTTTAGATATATTTACCCCAGCCGGCCGCGAAGAGGGGCATATCAATATTTCATCCGAAGATTTATGCAAAGCCTTTACGGATAGAGGTATAAATGCCGTCTACCGCGGCTTGGTTGACGGCAAATTTACCGCCGCAAACGAATATTTACGCCAAATTATTAAACCGGGAGACATGGTTATAATTATGGGCGCTGGGGATAACACAAAAGTTTTAGCATAAACTTTCTCATATTTCCCCGTTTAAAAACATTGAATTTCTTTCCGGTTTATGCTATAATTATCACCATAAGATATCAACAAATTGTTGATATCTATGTTGATAAATAAGTGGATAACCTAATAAAATATTGTAAAATTAACTATTTATATGTTGATAACTGTCGAGTTGCCTAATTATCCTTGATTTTATCGCATTTTGGCAAAATCATTTGTGGATAATCAACAGTTATCAACATAGATTTTGTGGATAACTGTTGATAACTATACCAAACATTACTATAGCACTAACTAACCTATCCACATCAATGTTCACATTAATTGGAGAATAAAATGACAAAAGCAAAAATAACAGCTTCCGAATTGTGGGAGCAAACCATCAATGAACTGGCGGAAACAGGTGAATTATCAGACATCGGATACAACGCTTGGTTATCAAACGTCACGCCGGTTAGTTTTGATGGAAATAATTTAGATTTACTTGCGGCTGATGAATATGTTAAGGAAACAATTGAAAACAGGTATTTAAAAAAAATAGATAAAATCACGGCCATTAAACTTGGCCGAAAGATTATCATTAATATTGACCATCGCCGTACGGGTGCCGCAGATGTTACGGCAGATTCCGAATACGATGACGAAAACACCTCCACCCCACCGGCAATTTCTCCACAACAGGCGCGTACAAAAAATTCTCATATAAACAACACTCTTATACGCAGATATACATTCGATACATTTGTAAAAGGCAAGCATAATGAGCTGGCCTTCGGCGCATGCAGAGCTGTGGCAGAAAACCCGGGCGTTACTTCATACAACCCGTTATTTCTGTACGGCGGCGTCGGCCTCGGCAAAACGCATCTTATGCACGCCATCGGCAATTACGTTACCGAATTTGACAAAAACCTCAACGTCATCTACGTTACATCCGAAGATTTCGTAAACGACTTCGTAGCCGCCATCCGTGCCGACAGGCCTCAAAAATTCCGCGAAAAATACCGTGACGTAGACGTTCTAATGGTTGACGACGTGCAGTTCCTCGTCAACAAAATACTCTCACAGGAAGAGTTTTTCAACACCTTTAACGCGCTTTTCCATACAAACAAGCAAATCGTTCTCTCAAGCGACAAGCCGCCATCCCACCTTACCACGCTTGAAGAACGCCTTACCTCACGATTCGGTTCCGGCTTGGTCGTAGATATCTCATTGCCGGATTACGAAACGCGCCTCGCGATACTTGAAAAAAAGGCGGAAAAAGAAAAAATACATATACCAAACGAAATATTGCGTCACCTTGCCGCAAATATAGATTCAAACATTCGTGTACTTGAAGGCGCGTACAACCAAATAATAGCCCGCGCAAAACTCACCAATACGGAGGTTAATATAAACCTAGCATATGAGGCTTTAAAGGATATATCAAACACGGCAGCAAAGACGGAGCTTAACATACCGCATATCCTTAAATTCATAGCGGATAAATACGTCTGTACGCCGGACGAATTGCGGTCTAAGAAACGCACGGCCAATCTATCCCATGCGCGGCAGGTTGCCATGTTTATTACCCGTAAAATACTTAATTGCCAACTTACATCTATCGGCAAGGAGCTTGGAGACAGAGACCACTCCACAGTTCTCCATGGTATAAACCGGATTACAGAATTGCTTGAAACCGATAAAAAACTGCAGGCTGAGCTGGAGGTTTTGGAAGAGGAAATTAGGCATGCCGCAAAATAATATTTTATGAAAGTTGTTTTATATATTTATAGTAAGAGTTGTACTAGGGTTTGTGGATATGTTTAAAATTTAATATATTATTGTAGTAATGGGATTATATGGTGTGGACAATTATAGGATAACTTGTGAAAAGTAAGAAACTTATCCACATTATAGATGAAATATTGAAAAGGCTTATAATTATCAACATTTGATTAATGTTATCCACAATGTTTTGTTGATAAGTATAAGGAGAAGGAGAATATATATGAAGCTTAGTTGTTCAAAGGATTTATTGGTGCATGGTATAGGTATCGTCGGTAAGGCTGTTACGGGGCGCAGTACGCAGCCGATACTGGAATGTATATTACTTGAAACAAACAGTGATGGTTTGGTTTTAACGGGTAACGATTTAGAACTTGGTATAGAAAGCCGCACGATCGCTGCCGACGTTGATGAAGGTGGCAAGGTTGCGCTTAATGCGCGTATATTTTCCGATATCGTAAGGAAGATGCCAGGAGACAAAGTTGAGATAGAATGCATGGGTAATTTCGTTACGATGTTGCGTGGGGGAGGTGCGGAGTTCCGTATACTTGGAAGCGATGGCGATGAATTCCCCGGCTTACCGGAAATGGATGGCGGTGACGTAAACGACAGGTTTGAGATAACTGCCGCCGAAATATCTGGCATGATAAAGCAGGTTCTTTTTTCTGTCTCTACAGACGAATCCAAACCAGCTCTAACTGGCGTACTGTTTGAGTCGAAGGAAGGTAAGTTGAGGCTTGTATCGCTTGACACGCTTAGGGTTAGCGTAAGGGAGGCCGATATCGACAATAAGGAACTAAGTGTTTACGCAATTATCCCTGGAAAGGTGCTTGGAGAGATTACCAAAGTGCTTGGCACAAGCGATAAAAACATAGTAACGATTCAATTTATGAAGAATCTAGTATTGTTTGAGACGGATGAAGCGCGTATCATATCTAGGCTTATTGACGGTAAATTTATAGACTATGAACGGCTTTTTGCGACGGAGGCTACTACATACCTAACCCTTCATTCCAAGTTTTTGGAAGATGGGCTTGAACGCGCATCCCTCATATCGCGAGAAGCGCGGAAAAACCCGGTCAGGCTTACTGCTGAGGAAAGAGACGGCGCGTTCGCCCTGACCGTTGAATCAAAAGCTGAGACGGGTACGTTTATAGAAGAAATCGGCCAAGAGGCTGCATTGTCGCTTGATGGGCAAGGTATAAAGATTAGCTTTAACCCTAAGTTTCTACTTGATGTACTAAAGGTTGTGAATGACGGTTCAATCTGCCTAAAATTTACGACGCCGATTAGCCCGTGTATTATTACCGGTACGGAAGATGAAAGCTATAGGTACGTGATTATGCCGCTTAGGGAGTATATGTAGAAAAGTTGGACCATGTTAGGTAATTAAAAGGATTACTACTAGTCTCAATAAAATCATATAATATGTCTAACAGGTAAAGCCAATAACATGCCTTCGTAAGGTTTTATAGTAAGCGGCAGAAAGCCGCCAGAAGCTTGGGCCCGGTGGGTTAGGTCATTGCAGCTATATATGCAACAAGAAAAAAGTATATCAAAATCCGAATTGTCAACATTTACCAACCAAACCGGAATTTTAATATCAACCTCCCTATCTGTGTTATTTACAGCAACAACCATAATATTGTTTCCAAGCGTCCGTGCGTAGCATAGGACGCCGTTTTCTTTTATCAAATAGATCAATGAGCCATACCTGACCGCATCGAGTATCTGCGGAAGATTACGCACGGCTATTATCGATTTGTGGAAATGGATTAATTCAACGTCCTCGTTACCCCAAGGGTAAGGACGGCGGTTGTCCGGATCCGTCCAGCCTGTCATGCCTGCCTCGTCTCCGTAATAGATGCACGGCGCGCCCGGCCACGTCATTTGGATAAGTACAGCTAGTTTAAAGATATTTTTATCAATATTAATGTCAGCTTCAAAACGCCCATGAGTGTGAAGGCGGCCTATATGTTTATTTGTGCGGGTTAAAAATCTGGAGTGGTCATGGTTTGAAAGTTGGTTCATGGCGGATAGAACCGAAGCGTGCGGCATTCTTGCCATGTGGTGCGACATGGCGGTTTCGAATGCCTCTACGTTGTTTAATAGGTTAGGCTGATAATTTTCACTGTGTTTCTGCATACCCGTCAAAAACCACGTCACAGGCTCCATAAACGCGTCATAGTTCATAACGGTATCCCACCCTTTGCCGGATAGCCACGGCTCTGGATCGCCGTAATGCTCCGCAATTATAATAGCATTTGGGTTTGCGGATTTTACCGCATCCCTAAACATTTGCCAAAACCTAATATTGTAATCTAAAGAAAACCCAAGATCAGCTGCCACGTCCAACCGCCACCCATCGGCATTGTATGGTGGCGATACCCATTTTTTTGCCATATTTAGTATATATTCCAACAACTCCGGCGAGTTTTCGAAATTAAGTTTTGGGTGGTTCTTATGCCCCCACCAACTATCGTAGCTGTCGTTGTTAGGCCACGTGCCGCCGCTCCAATTAAAGTAACTATGGTACGGGCTGCTTTTGCATAAAAATGCGCCAGGCGCATCGATGCTTTCATAAAACCCTTCCGTATCCATCCATTTATTAAACGCGCCGCAGTGATTAAATACGCCATCTAAAATAACACGTATATCCAAACGGTGTGCTTCATTTACAAGTTCGGTAAAAAGCGCGTCGCTTGCATCAAGGTTTTCTTTATCCGTAACACGTTTTATATATTTTGTAGCGTGTTTGTTATCCCATTTTTCGAAATACAGGCGGTCACCACCGTCGTTCTTTATTACGCCAAGGTGAGGGTCTACATGGTTATAATCTTGTATATCGTATTTATGTGATGAAGGAGAGACGAAAATTGGGTTAAGGTAGATGACCTCAACGCCGAGATTTTTTAGATAAGGTAATTTAAGGATGATGCCGCGCAGGTCGCCGCCGTAGAAGTTGGCGATATCCACAGCCTCTACGGGGTCTTGCCAATCCTTTTTCTTGGCGGCCTTGCCTAAATAGGCGTATTCGTTGTCAATTATATCATTTGCCGTGTCTCCGTTATAAAACCTATCCACGAAGATTTGGTACATAACCGCGCCTTTTAACCAATTTGGTACGTCAAAACACGGGATTAGCTTAAAGTCATATTGGGGTAAATGACTGTTTTTAAGCCCGATTTGGTTATAGAAATGCTTTGTTTTTTCGGTTTGGATTATGAAATGATAATTATATGGCTTATCTGTTTCCGGTAGGTCAGCTTCATAAAAATCAAAAAAGCCCTCGGTGCGGATATATTCCATTTTTTTGCGTAATGGTGGTATACAAAGAAAAGCCGCTACATCTACTTTGTTAGATTTATATAAACGCAAACGGATTTTGTTATTTGAAAGATAGTCCGCCGTTTGGTCAGAGTGTATAGCTGCTGTGAAGTTGGCGGCAAGTGACATATTTATCATGGATTTTTAACCTAGAGATTACGGGTCAACGTAGAGTTAATTCGCGAGATTCCGGATATAGCCCGGAACGCGAATTAACTCTACGTAGCCAGCAATGACGGTGCGAGCCGTGTAGTGTTTTACTTCAACTTTAATTTCGGTAAACTATATATTATATATCTTAAATCTCAACCTTTTTTAAATCCCAAATCTCCGTAATATACTCCATAATCGTCCTATCGCTTGAAAATTTGCCGGCGGCGGCGATATTGGCGGCGCAGGAGCGTAGCCATGCTTGTTTGTCCTTATATTTATCCGCAATGGCGTCCTGTGCGTTTGCGTAATCCTCAAAGTCCTTGAGCACGTAATACTCGTCAGGCCTGTTTGAGCCGTAACCGTTTAAGAGTGCGTCGTACAGGTCGCGGAAAAGGTCGTGGTTATCACTTAATTGGCCGTTTATAAGCATCGTCATCACACTGCGCACATTTGGGTTAAGGTTTGCTATATCCCACGGGTCATATCCGCCACGCATATTAAATTCATGCACTTCGTGCGCCTTAAGGCCGAAGATAAACATATGTTCTTCGCCGACTTCTTCAAGCATCTCAACGTTTGCCCCGTCAAGTGTGCCTATTGTAAGCGCGCCGTTGAGCATAAATTTCATATTGCCCGTACCGCTTGCCTCCTTGCCGGCCGTTGATATTTGTTCGCTGACGTCGGCGGCGGGGATGAGGCGCTCGGCGAGTGAAACGCGGTAGTTCTCAAGGAAAAGAACCTTTATGCGCCCGTCTATCACAGGGTCTTTATTAACAAGGTTAGCCACATTGTTTATAAGCTTTATAATCTGCTTGGCCCGCGTATAGTTCGCCGCCGCCTTTGCGCTGAAAAAGAATGTACGCGGCGCGACATCAAGCCAAGGTTGGGTTTTGATACGGTTGTAAAGAGCCAGTACATGCAAAATATTAAGCAACTGGCGCTTGTACTCATGCAAACGTTTTATCTGCATATCAAAGATAGAGTGTTCGTCTATTACAATACCTGTCTTATTGCGGATATAAGCGGTTAAATCTGCTTTATTCGCTTGTTTTACCCGTCCAAGTTCCGTTAGAAACCCGCTGTCATCCATAAACCCTCTTAAATCGCGGAGGCGGGAGAGGTCTTTAATCCAACCATCGCCGATTGCGCCGGTAATGAGGCTTGCAAGGCGTGGGTTGCATAGGGCAAGCCAGCGGCGTTGCGTAATGCCGTTGGTTTTATTGTTGAATCTTTCTGGATAGATATCGTAGAAATCGCGCAGCTCTTGTTTCTTAAGTATCTCCGAATGTATCGCCGCCACGCCATTGACAGAGTGCGATCCGACGATGGCGAGGTGCGCCATCTTGACGTACCCGTCGGCGATTATGGCCATGCGGCGTACGACGTCCGCGTCATGGCCGAAGCGGTTGATGAGGTTTACGCAAAAGCGGCGGTTTATCTCCTCAATAATCATATAGATGCGAGGCAAAACGCGGGAGAATAGCTCAACCGGCCATTTTTCAAGAGCTTCCGATAGAATTGTGTGGTTCGTGTAGGCGCAGGTGGCTTTGGTGATTTCCCACGCGTCATCCCATTCTAAGTCATTCACATCAACCAAGATACGCATAAGTTCGGCGACTGCGACGGCAGGGTGCGTATCGTTAAGCTGGAATTGCACCTTGGATGCAAAATTTTTAAAAATACTTAAGTTATTACTAAGGTTTCCGCCGTTCAATTCCTTATGGCGCTCAATTACTCGTTGCAATGTTGCCGATATAAAGAAATACTGTTGGCGTAACCTAAGTTCTTTACCGCTAACGTTATCATCGGCTGGGTAAAGTACGTCACACAGGCTTTCGGCAAGGTTTTTCTCTGCCTGTGCCTGGGAGATATTGCCTTTATTAAAAGAAGCGAGGTCGAACTTGTTGATGGCTTCCGCTTCCCAAAGGCGGAGGGTATTGATGACATCGCTGCCGTAACCGACGACGGGGTAATCATACGGTATGGCTGTAACGGATGTACCGCCGCGCTGCTCAAATCGGTATTTGCCGTCGCTGCCCTTGACGGCAACGGGGGTTGCACCGAAAGTAACGGTAACGGCATATTCCGTCCGTTTAACTCCCCAAAGGTCGCCTTTTCTGAGCCAGTTGTCTGGCCGTTCAATCTGGTAGCCGTTTTCTATGCCCTGTTCGAAGATGCCGTAACGGTAGCGTATGCCCGCACCGTATGCGGGATATCCAAGGGTTGATAGGGAATCCAAGAAGCATGCGGCAAGCCGCCCAAGGCCGCCGTTACCGAGGCCGGGGTCTTCCTCCGCATCCTCAATTAGGTTATAGTCCACATTAAGCTCCGCAAGTACCTCGCGCAGATCATTAGCCAAGCATAGGTTTACCACGTTATTGCCTAGGAAACGGCCTGTCAAAAACTCCATGGACAGGTAATAAACGACCTTTACATCGTTCTTGAAGTAATGGTCGTGGGTTTTTATCCAATAATCGGTAATGACGTCTCGCACGGTGAAGGCAAGTGCCTCGTATATTTGGTCTGGCGTGGCGGAATTTATGGTTTTGCGGGAAAGAATCTTTACGTTTTCTATGATTTTTTCTTTTAGTTTTGATTTGTCTATTAATAGTTTCATAAATTACTCCATATTTATACTTAGTGAAAGCTGGTGTATGCCATTTGATAAACGTTTTTTTGCGATTTCTGCGTAATTTTCGTCTATTTCAATTCCAATGTAATGCCTATTTAAATTTTTTGCGGCTAAACATGTTGTACCTGAACCGGCAAAAGGATCGATAATAATCGCACCCTCTTGTGTAACAAGTGATACAAGACGCTCCATTAATTTTAGCGGTTTCTGTGTTTCATGTAATCCATGGTCTTCTTTATCGTAGCAAACAGAAAATATGTTTGTGTTGGCTATGCTTTCATTCCAAGCACCAACATTATGTTCAATAACATTGTCTGCAAGCGTTCCACCTGTTTTATAAGGTTTTTGAAACCATAAAATAGGTTCAAATAGTGGACGTAAATTTGCAACACGCCAACCTTCCCAATCCTCAGCTCTTGTGTTATCGCCACGTCTTTTATATATTTCTGAAATACGTTGAGCGCGGTGCGGGGCTGTTGTTTTTTCCCAAGCTAACATATCTTTAAATGTAAAACCTGCATCTTCAAGAGCTACTATACATCTATGAGCAAAACGACGACCAGCAAAAATAAAACATGAAGCACCTGGTTTTAATATTCTAAGCCAGTCAAATGCCCATGATGAACACCATTCTTGGTATTCAAAGGGTATCTTTTTATCCGCATCGCTCCATCCGTTTAAAGGTTTGCCACGGCGTTTAAATAATGTTCCGCCGTTAATTTGTGCCGTTGATGCACCGCCTAAGGCAGAGTTAGTGTTATTATGTAATATATCCCATTCATTATAAGATATTCCATAAGGAATGTCAGAAATAATGGCATGAGCATATTCGTTGGGCAATTTTTTCATTAATTCTATAGAATCGCCGCAAATAATGTTATCTAAATTAATCACGGCAAATCCTCC
Source organism: Defluviitaleaceae bacterium (assembly GCA_009785555.1). Lineage (GTDB taxonomy): Bacteria > Bacillota > Clostridia > Lachnospirales > WRAX01 > WQWB01. Next base: position 56,622 of record WQWB01000001.1, read on the forward strand.
TACTAACATAAGAATTAATTTGCCGGATTTTTTCATCTATTTTTTTATTTTTTATTAATTCGTCAATTGCTTGATCACGTGAATATGATAAAATTATTTTACGTTCATTTTCCCAATATGTCTTTTCCTTTTCGCTTCTGCTTGTTATATTTTGTGAATATGAAGTTAGTGCTTTTTCAAATTCATCGTATGTATATCCGATAAGAAAAGAAAAACATCGATCAAATATAGGAATAAAACATATTTTTCTTTGTGCAGCTGTTATTATGTGGGAATGAGTTTCACTAAAATTCCATATACGAGATAAATTAATTTTTCCATTTTCGGTTATATTATTTTTTAGTAAAAAAATCAAATGCTCCCAACTCAACAAACAAACATTATTATCAATAGACTGTGCAAAAATTTGACTTTGTTTAATTGGATAATGAAAATAAGGAGCGCAAAGAACTGCATAATCACTATCTTTACGCCATCCGGATAAAGCTGTAACTTTGAAATCTTTTTGGTTTTTAGCGGTTCTGCTCATACGAAATGATTTGGCATCTGCTACAAGAGTGTATCCATGTATATTTGATTTTGCAATTACGTCAGCCGAATCAGCACGTTTTGAAACAATAGTTGAGTTTAAGCCTAATTCACGAAAAGCGCGTGATAATATCGCATCAAATGATTTTGCAAATAATTTTTCTTCTGTGGAATCATGGGCAATGCTTTCCGGTATTGTGCCGATTTGTGAGATTATATCCAAAAAATTATTTGTATCTGATATAAAAAGGTTCAGCCTTTCAAAAGCACTATTAAAACCGTATTTTGCGTATTCATTAATTAAATGCACAAATTCATTAAACATATTTTGCCCTCGTAAATTTTAAGTATACATTTTTTGTAACGTTCTAACCTCTGTTTTTGACAAATGCCGCCATTTGCCCGACTCCAAGTCGCCAAGGTACAGAGTGCCTGTGGCTATGCGTTTTAGGGTTATTACAGGTAGGCCAAGTGCTTCTAACATTTTGCGTACTTGGCGGTTTCGCCCTTCGTGTATCGTTATCTTTATGGATGTCGATCCAGGTTGCTGCTTTATTATAAAGGCCTTGGCTGGTGCGGTTACTTTGCCGTCAATCTCGATGCCTGTGCGGAGCTTGCCGATGGCCTCCTCGTCCGCCGTGCCTTTTACACGTGCGATGTAGACCTTTTCAACCTCATATTTTGGGTGTGTGAGTTTGTAGGTCAAATCGCCATCGTTCGTCATCAGAAGGAGGCCGGACGTGTCAAAGTCCAAACGGCCGACGGGGTTTAGGCGGTGCGGGATGTCGGCGACGAGTGCGGCTACGTCCGGCCGGCCAAATTGGTCTTTTGCGCTAGTTATATAGCCTTTTGGTTTATGGAGCATGATGTAGATCTTTTCGGAAGCGCTGGGGGAGGTAAGCCTTTCGCCGTTGACGGTTACGCTATCTTTCATAGGGTCGACAACGGAACCCATTTCGCGGATAGTTGCGCCGTTGACTTTTACGCGCCCAGCCGAAATGAGCTCCTCCGCCTTACGGCGTGATGCTACGCCGCATTCCGCGATAAATTTTTGTAAACGCATCCGCTTATTGTAGGTGGCGTGCTTCGAGAGCATTTATTGCACTTTCGATATGCCCACTGTTTACAGCACCGATAATTTGCTCGCCAACCATGTTGCCGTACCTGTCAATTATAATGCTGGTTGGCACAAATTGGGAACGAGCCATGTTGCGGAGAACGGTAAGTTCCGGCAATTCGCTGTAGACGCTGATAAAATCTACGCCTATGAAGCCTTTATGCAGGTGAGCGGTGCGCCATCCACCGTCCATATCGATTAAAAGGCCGAGGAATCCGACCCTGCCCTCAAACTGCTCTTCCAGTTCAGCGAAGCGTCTAAGCCCTTCCATGCAAGCCTGGCACCATGTTGCCCAAAGGTATATAAAGAACAAATCCCTTTCACCCAAATCCGCGGAATTAAAAACCTCACGGTTGTGGCCGATAGTCTCAAAAGAGAAGGGGAATGGGCCGGGTGCGACATTGTTTGGGGAAGGCAGCGCGAGCGGTGGGCGGGTTGCGATTTCGTCAGTAACGTTATTATTAGTACCTTGGCCTTGGTTTTGGCCTATAAGGTTATTATCATCATTATTGTTATTGGCATAATTATTTGTTACATCAGATCCGGAATCGGTATCATTTTCATCACCGTTATTTCTTAAACAAGCGGAAAGCAGCACAGGTATTAGGATTGCGCAGATAGTAAATGTAAATAATTTCTTCATAATGACTCCTCCGTCGTACAGATTTATTATATAATTTGGCTTACGTATGATTCATATAAAGAGGCAAAGATGGCGGCGGCGGACACAAACAACACACCCACAATAATAAGATTCCATGCGGGTTTCTTACCGTTTTCTATTTTTTTCTGTTTATATTCATAGAATGATGTCGGGGCGTTTTGTGGGTTTAAAAATGGGATAAAACGCATTTTATAGAAAAACGTCTTCATAGAAAAGGCAAGCATGTCAAACGCGCCAAAAAACGTGGTTATCGTTAGTAGGCCGAAACATAACGACAATCCGCCAACAATAAACAACCCATCGGACATAATGCGGGCTACAACGTTAAAGTCGTCCTCCCTAAATATCCCGCGGGAATTTATAATAAGAAGCACAAAAACTGCCGCAATAACGGCAGTAATCGTGCTTCCAATTATTATCTTCTTTAAAGGTGATCTTTCCTCACGCAGAAGTTTACGTTGTTTGTTCAATCGCATTAGGATATAAGCGGGGTGTGCTGTTTCATGGAGATGCGGTACTGCTCAAACTCCTGAGTATTGCACATTACGAAATGCCCGGGAGTAATTTCGCGGAGTGTGGGCATTTCCTCTCTATAATCGTGTACAAGGGCGGGCACGTAGTGTATGCGCTTGCGGCTCTTCTCCGTAATCGGGTTTGGTTGCGGGATGGCGGAAAGTAAGGCGCGCGTGTACGGATGTAAGGGGTTTTCAAATAAGTCCTTCGCGGAGGCAAGCTCTACAATTTTACCGAAATACATAACTGCGATCCTGTCGCTGAAGTATTTGACTACGCTTAGGTCGTGAGCGATGAAGAGGATGGTTAGCCCCATGCGTTCCCGCAGGTCATTAAGCAGGTTTATAACCTGTGCCTGGATGGATACGTCAAGCGCGGATACGGGTTCATCGGCGATTATCATGTCTGGCTCAAGCAGTACTGCGCGTGCGATGCCGATACGTTGGCGCTGCCCGCCGGAGAACTCGTGCGGGTAGCGCTCGGCATGCTCCGGCACAAGGCCGACCATGTCCAAGGCGGCGCGCACTTTCTCCTCAACGAATTTCTTATCCTTAATGCCTCGTATGGTTAGCCCTTCCGCAATGATCTCACGCACCGTCATCCTTGGGTTAAGGCTTGCGATCGGGTCTTGGAAAATCATCTGCATCTTGCTCATTATACCGCCATGTACAGCATCCTCTACCTCGGATTTTGCCTGTACAAGGTTGCGGGCAAGCTCAGCCGCAAGCGCGGTATTGCCGGCTTTGCGTGCGGCGGCGATCTCCCTCTTCTTTTCCCTTACGCCGACACCGATACGCTGGCCGTTAAAGATAACGTCGCCGCCTGTTATGTCGTATAGACGGATGATGGCGCGCCCGGTTGTGGTTTTGCCGCAACCGGATTCACCCACAAGGCCTAATACTTCGCCTTTGGCAACGTCAAAGCTGATATCGTCAACGGCTTTAAGGTCCATACCTTTAAGCCTAAAATAATGCTTTAAATTCTTTACTTGTAATAATGGTTCCATAATTTTTCTCCTCCCCCTCTATTTACCAGCCGCGTCAGCGTTGTTTATCCTGTTCATTCTCTCTATACGTTCAGTGAGAATGCGGGGACGCTCCACTTTTGGCGCGTTGGGATGAAGAAGCCAGGTTGCCGCTTTATGTGTTTCAGAAAGTTCAAAAAGAGGCGGCTCTTCCTCAAAGTCTATTTCTAATGCGTATTTGTTACGGATAGCAAAGGCGTCGCCCTTGGGCGGATAAATCATGTTTGGAGGCGCACCGGGTATGGATTCCAATTTTTCTTCCGTTTCAAGATCCGGCATGGATGAAAGCAGAGCCCATGTATACGGATGCTGCGGGTTGAAGAATACTTCTTCCGCCGTACCAGTCTCGACGATTTTGCCTGCATACATAACAGCAAGCCTATCCGCAACATTAGCTACGACGCCAAGGTCATGTGTGATGAAGATTACGCTTAGGCCGCGCTTTTCCTTTAAGTTGTTGATAAGATCGAGGATCTGAGCTTGGATGGTAACGTCCAAGGCCGTTGTCGGCTCATCGCATATCAGGAGATCCGGGCTTGCGGCAAGGGCGATGGCGATGACGACGCGCTGGCGCATACCGCCTGAGAACTGGAAGGGATATTGGGTGTATCTGGCACGTGCTTCCGGTATGCCAACCTCTTCCATAAGGCTTATGGCGCGGGATTTAGCAAGGCGTTTCGTAACTTTGTAGACGGTACGGCTTGCGTCTTCCCTAATCCGCTTTACTGTTTTGCGGGCAAGGTCCGCGTAATCTAGATCCGCGGTATTTTCCAGTTCGTACTGATAACTTTCACACAGGCGTGTAAGCACGGTAACGACGTTTTCACGGTATAGATCCACGTCGGCGCGTTCTGCAAACTCTTTTTTCTTGCGGCCGCGAACGTTTTTGCCTTGGATTTTCTTGGCTAAAATCAGCTTATCCAATTCGTTTTTTATACCTGTTTTAAATGTGTAAGAAATACTGTCTTTTTGAAGGTCGAGTTTGTTGATACCAGCCTCAACAGCTTGGATAAGGGTTTTGATGGTATTTTGAAGCTCGTTTAAGTCGGCGTTCGGGTTTTCAAACTGCGGAATTTTCTGCATGATGAGATCAAGCGCAATTTGCTTCTTTTCAATTGATTGTGTTTGCGATAGCTCTAGGGCAGACGCGGTTTCCTGTATAAAGCCATTCATGAAGCCGTCATCAAAGATTTTTTGTATTTCATCATTGATAGTTCCGATGTCCGAACCGGTCGGTATTGCTATGCCGGCAAAGGAGCAATAACCCATGGCGAAGAATCTTGGTTCCGGCAACTCCAAAGCGGAGGCAAGGATGGCGCGTACGGAGTTAAGTGCGGAGCGCACCGCGTCCTTACCGACTTCATCGCCCGATGCAAGGTATTGTGCCGATGCCGCCTTTAATTCCGAAACTGCAGAATCGAAGGCGGAGTTATCCTGTATGAGGTACTCGTGCTTACAACGGCCAAGCAGGCCGATAACGTGATTTATCTCACGCACAATGGCTTTCGGCTCACCACGGATAATATCAATAAGTATGCCGTCGATAGTACTTATTTCGGCGATAACCGTGTTTTTAGCGGCCTGGTACGGTTTCTCAAGGTTTGCGCCGCGTACGGCAAATTGCTCCAGCTCTTTAACATGGGAGCTTTTATTAGCGGCAAGGGCAGAAATGCGGTTCTTTAGGTTCCTCTTCGCATTCCGCCTACTGATTTTATTGTTGAGGAACATGGCTTCTGTGAGTTGGCGGCCAATACGCACGATTGGGTTAAGGGACGAGAACGGGTCCTGGAAAATCATGGAGACCTTATTGCCCCTAAGCAATTGGAAGTCCTCTTCGGAGATTTTTGCAAGATCCATCCCATCGAAGAAAATTTCACCTGATTCGTAGATTGCGTTGCCGGACGAGATGCCCATAATTGCCTTTGCCGTAACGGATTTACCCGAACCGGATTCGCCAACGATGGCAAGCGTCTCACCACGATCAAGCGTAAAGTCTATGTTCCTAACGGCTTTAACAGTACCGTTGTTTGTGCGGAAGAGAACACGCAAGTTCTTAACTTCCAAAATACGTTCATTGTTGTTTTTATCGATTGCCATAAATTATTCCCCCGTTCCGCGAAGTGACGGGTTAAACGCGTCACGCAGCCCGTTACCAAATAAGTTAAATGCAATAAGCAGGAGCGACAGCATGATCGCCGGGAATATGAATACGTGAGGACCCTCCCGGAAAACTTCGGGGCCAACGGCAAGCATTGTACCCAAGGATGCTGTATACCTGTCTTGTAGGCTGATAATACCGAGGAAGTTAAGTGTTGCTTCCATTGTAATAGTGCCGGGTATAATCAGTATCATGGACGTTATAATCGTGCCGATAGCGTTGGGGAAGATGTGGCGGAACATTATGCGCGGGTCTTTTGCGCCTAATGTCCTTGCAGCCATTACGTACTCTTGGTTTTTAAAGCGGTAGAATTGTGTACGCGTAAGGGACATCATACCCATCCATCCAAAGGCGACAAATACAAAGAGAACACCGCCAAACGGGCCAATTCTATTTGTCGCTATTAAATGTATGTTGACTAGCATGAAAACAGCAATGGTTGGAATGTTTACCAAAATTTCGCGGAAACGCTCCATGAAAAGGTCAACTTTGCCGCCGTAGTAACCGGCGATAGCACCAAGTATAGCACCAATAAGCAGGTTAAGAATAGATACGGCTGTCGCAAGCATTATACTGAGGCGGAAACCGGCGGCCATACGCGCCCAAATGTCAAATCCGTCTGGACTTGCGCCTAGGGCGAAGAACGGTTCCATACCGTGCGTCATGTAGAAGAAGTTGTAATAGTTGACACGCACCTCAAACATTGGGTTTTGTGGCGTGCCGACGCGGCGCTCAAATTGGATAACGCCTGCTGCGTTGCGTAAATAGTTATCCACAAGACCGTAGAGCATAACTTCTTCAAGCGTCATCGGGTTGCCGTTGCGATCCAATGGGTTGCCGAAACGGTCGTGCCGCCACCATATTTGTGCATGGTCGTTTGGATCAAACCAGAATGCATGGTGGAAGAATGGGCTTTCCTGCCCAGGCCGTGTCCCGCCGTAATCGATGACGGGAAATAAAACTTGCCTTCTGTCCGGGTTTTGTATCTCGCAGTCTTCCCACGCGCGTATTTCCGCGACGCGCTCTGGCATAAGCTGCATTGAGACAAAACCTATCCGGTGGTAGGAAGATACCCTTGCGTTCCATAAACGGCGGTATATGTTTTCTATAACCCTGTTACCATATTCGTCATCAACAAATCTGATACCGGTAGCGGCATTAAATGATTCGTTGATTCGGATTAAAGGGGACATATTGGAGTTTACGGAATTATACCAGATTGCCCCTTCGCCATCCCTTGTAGGCTCAACGAAATCCCAAACTGGCTGCCAAAAACGGTCGGACCCGTCTTCTGGGTATACCCACCTGCCTTCGCCAAGACCCGGGCGTTCACCCCAAACGGTTTGCTGTGCGATACCTATGTAGAAGAGCAAACCTGTGTCCGGCTGGTTTCTTTGGAAGCCGCCGTCCCAAAAGCCGCTTCTGTCGAAGGCCTGTACCCTCGGGCGCGCATAACGGAAGAAGGTATCCGAAAAAGTCATGCTGTGTGTGTTTATTAACGGTGTTATGAAGGAGAAGAGTACGATGATTATAATTATGATCGCCGCCGCCACGGAAACTTTATTGCGCTTAAAACGCATCCATGCGTCTTTAAAATAGCCGATGCGTTTGGCTTCTGGCACGGCGTCGTGTATACGCATGTCTACCTGGGAAAAACGGAACCTTTCTGCAGGTATGTTTGATATATTATTATAAGATTTTTCGTTATTTAGATTTTTCACGCTATCACCTCTGTCCCATTCTAATTCGCGGATCTATGAAACCAAAGCTAAGATCCGTAATGATTTGTGCAACAAGGCCGATTACTATGTAGAAAGCAAGCATAAAGAGGTATAAATCGGTGTCTGGCCCTTGCCCAAATCCTTGGAATGCGTTTAAAAACAATCTACCCATACCTGGTACAGAGAATATTTGCTCAATAACAACGGAGCCGCCGAGGACGCCGATAAATGAGGCGAGTATGCCAGGTATAATGGGAACCATTGCATTTTTAAGTGCGTGTGTGCGTATAGCGCGGTTTTTCGTCAAGCCTTTAGCGCGTGCTAAAAGCATATATTCGCTGGTCAACGCCTCTGTAAGCTCGGCGCGAAGCATACGCGTCATACCGGCAATAGTACCGAAGCACATTGCGGTAATCGGCATGATCATAGACCTAAACATTGTCCATGTCCAAAAACCGCCGGCTTCAGCCAGTGAGGCAACCTGCAACGGTAAGCCAAGTGAAGCCGTAAGGCGGAATCCAAGCGTATACTGAATGAAGATACCGAAAATAAACATGGGTACCGAAATGAAAATCATAACGGCCGTGGAGATAATATGATCTGTCAATTTATTCTTCTTAACGGCCGCCCATATACCTAAGGCTATACCAATAGGCATTGCGATCATTAATGAATATAGGTTTAAGACAACGGTAAATGGTATGTGAGGGGCAACAACCTCAATAACGGGGCGTTGACCGCGAAGGTCTGAGATACCCCAATCCCACGCGTTCCATGAACGTGTCGTTTCGTACAGTGGGGTGCCGCTCGCATCATGTAGTTGGTATCCGCCATCACTTAATATGGGTATTTGCTGTCCATTTACGTCCAAAACAAACTCTGTTACCCTGTGTGGAAAAATATTGCGAAGCCATCTGACGTATTGCGTCATAATCGGGTCGTTACGCCCTCTTGCTTCAAGTTGTTGCATACGTATCGTTTGCTCGCCTCCAAGATCAGGCTGCATCTCCGGTGCTGGAACGCTAAGTACTAGGATATAGGCTACTGTCATTATTATTGAAAAAGTAATAACCATTAAACCTAATCTTTTAAGCACATATTTAAACATGGTCATAATTTGACACTTTCCTTTCGGAAAAAGAGATTAGTTTAGCCGTTTCGCATAAATCGCTTGCGGTTTATGCGAAATCAGCCAAGCATGTTTGAGTGTGTATCGCAGATTCTCAAACAGCTTGTTATTATAAGTCGGGGGAACTTTTGTAAGCTCCCCCGACAACCCTACCTAACGCGCGAGATATGAAATCACATACTCGGCAATCCGGTAGGTTATAATGTTTAATTGGTTATTAATTATTCGTAGCTTAAGATACCGCCTTGGGAAGCTACAAACTCTGCCCATTGCTGGTCGTTGAAGTTGAATGTTATACGACGTAAACCGCCGCGTGTGTACACTACGTTAAAGTGCGGTGTACCCCATTCCACTTGATAGCTGAGGAGGCCTGCGGTTGCGCTGAACATGATTGGAATGTCGCGGAAACCTTCAAGGATAGCAAACTCAAGAGCTGCCGTAGCGCGTAAACGGAGTACCGGATCGTCGGCGCGGTCAAACATACCGCCGTTGATAGCGCGGTGCCAGTCTTGGTACGTTTTGGTTGTGTAGCCTTGGCTGAAGCCAAGCTGTGCGTTGGAGATCGTCAATGTTTCTGTTGTTGGATCCCAACCGTTGGATGTGTGGATAGATACGAGGTCGCCGCCGAAGATGTCCGGGTTTACATAAACGCCGATCATGAACCAGGGGCGCGCCCATTCAGATTGCCACGCACCGCGGATCATTGCGACGCGGCCTTCGGCAACGTCTCTGAATTGGGTTTGTGAACCGGATGTGAACGCGAACTGAACGCCACCAGCCTCAAAGCCCGTACCGATGATAGCTTCGGCGATAAAGTCGTTCATAAGTTCTTCCGTGCGTTGGTCTGCCGCGGAAAGGGATGCTCCGCTGTGAAGCATAACTGGGATGTTTACGTTTTGACCCGGTATCATATTGCCGTCCGCAACTGCTTGTTCAAAAGCAAGTTGGAACGCTTCGCGGGCTGCAAACACGTCAAAGCCTGTAATGGAGTCATATGCTTCGTCAAGTGTTTGGAACCAGTCATCTTCTCCGCCCCATTCGATGCCGAAGAAGTCAACAGCTAACTGCATTACTTCGGGATGCCAGCGGTATACGGAGTTGGGGTTGTTTGCGATGTCATAGTAGTAGAGGTCGTTGAGAAGAAATACGAAAGGTTGGGATGCGGCCGTCGTTTCGCGAACGAGGAGTGCGCGATCCATAGCGAGGCTGATGCCGCGGCGGAACTCGCGGTAGTGGAGCATACGGATGTTGTTGCCGTCGCCAGCTTCTTCTTCAAGTGCGATTAAGGAATCAAGATCGCTTGCGATGATCCAACGGAATGTAGCCGTACCAGGTGTGATGAAAAGACGCTCGCTGAAGCGGAAGCGCGGAGCTTGGTCCGCTGTAAGCGGTGTGATGCTGAGTTCGCCTTGTTCAAAAAGCATGAGGCGGAGCTCGGTTTGGCCTGGGTCAATAATGTCGATAACAAGGTGCGTCATTGGGAACTGGCCTTCAAAGCGCGGGTCGTTCCAACCGTGCCAGTATGGGTTTCTTACGAATGAGAATTGCCTGTCTACTTCGTAGCTGGCAAGCATCATCGGACCCCAAGAGAATGTAGATTCAAGTGTCGTGCCGTATGTGTGAAGAAGAACGTCCTCTTCCCAGAATTGGCTTGCTTCAAATGCTTCGCGGTACACGAGGTTGCCGCCGAAGATGCTGTTAGCTTCCCAAAGGAATGTCCAACGGTCAGCTGGTCTTGTTGTGATCCAGATGAGTGTGTAGTCGTCTAAAGCGTAGATGGACACGTCTTCCCATTCGCCGTAGCCTGATTGGTATTCAGGTGCGCCGAGCCATTGGCTTGCAGAACCTGCAAGGCCGCCTGCACGCGTGTTTTGTTGGCGTGGGTCAAGAAGGTTCATCCAGGACCAGACATAGTCATGCGCGTTAACAGGTGTACCCGTGTTCCAACGCACGTTCGGGTTGAGGTCTATACGCCATACACGGCCCCAGTCTTCTGTGATGTCCCATCTGTCGAGGTCCCAATATTCCGCCGTGATATCCGTGATAAGGTCAGCGTCTTGGTAGAACCATTCCATGGAAACTCCGTCTTCAGCGAAGGACCAGAAGCCCCAGAAGCCGTTTGTCCAGCCGAGGATCATACTACAGTTAGCGTTCATCCAGGTAAACGGGCTCCAGTTAATTGGATTGCCGCCCATAGAGTCACGGAAGGTGTAGGTGGGTTCGTCCGCATGTACTGCGGGTGCGATTGCAGCAAACATAGCGAGTGCTACGATAATTGCCGCAAGTCTTTTTGTCCAGTTGCGTGTCATATATTTCCTCCTTTAAAGTACATGGCTGTAAATTACAGACATGCCAAGTTAAAACATATTATAAACCATTGCCAAAGAAAAAGCAATAAGATTTTAAAATTTTTTTTGTTAAATTATATGTCAAATTATGCATCTGTTTTGTGAATATTTCTGCACGGATTTGCATATTTGGTAAATCGGTTAGTTAATTGTATGAATTAAGGCTTGATAACTTGCCTGATTCTGTCGCAACCCTCAGTAATTTCGTTCATGGAACAGGCGTAGCTTAGACGGATGTGCATGGGGCAGCCAAAGTCCGCACAGGGCACAACTACAACGCCGGCCTTATCTACGAGCATGGCGGCAAAGTCAGCGGCGTCTTTGATATTGTCTCCGCAGAATTTGGAAATATCTATGAAACAATAAAACGCGCCGGGCGGCGTGTTAAGTTCAAAGCCTATGTCCGTTAATTTTTTCATCATATAATCGCGACGCTTGGCAAATTCGGAAACCATATCATGCAGCGGCTGTTTATCTCCATCAATGGCGGCAATGGCAGCCAATTGGGTAATAGCGTTGATATTGCTGGTTTGGTGGCTTTGGATATTGCCGATAAGTTTAGCGATATCCGCATTCGATGCTGTGTAGCCCATGCGCCAACCGGTCATCGCAAAGGATTTGGACAGGCCGTTGATAACTATCGTACGGTTTCTTATATCTTCATTAAATGATGCTATGCTTATATGGCGCAAGCCTTCCTCATATATGAGGTGTTCGTAAATTTCATCACTCAACACAATTAAATCGTGTTTGCAACAAACATCGGCGATGGCGCGAAGTTCACTTTCAGTGTAAACCGCGCCGCTTGGGTTGTTGGGTGTGTTTAAGAAGATTGCTTTAGATTTCGGTGTAATTGCGGCCTCTACCTGCGCGGCTGTTATCTTATAGCTGCTTTCCGTCGTGTCAACGTAGATGGGTACGCCGTCATACATCCCGACGATTTCCGGGTATGTAAGCCAATACGGCGCAGGAATGATGACTTCGTCGCCGGGATTTATAATTGCCGCGCAAGCATTGGAAATGGCATGTTTTGCGCCGTTTGATACAACTATTTGAGCGGGCGTATAGTCCAGCCCGTTTTCGCCTTTTAGCTTGCGGCAGATTGCCTCGCGCAGTGGTAAAACGCCGGGCGTGTCCGTGTATTTGGAGTGGCCCGCGTCCATAGCCGCTTTTGCAGCTTCGACGATGTGGCCGGGCGTGTCAAAGTCCGGCTCGCCGACGGTAAAGGAGATTATGCTCTGTCCGGCCGCCTTCATGGCCTTTGCCTTGGCGTTTATGGCCAAGGTTGTGGATTCTTTCACGCGAATTGCTCTTTGGGAATATGTCATATTATTACCTCATGGTTTTGTAAGTGGTGTTAAGCCAGCATTTTTCGTAGATATCAAGGATAATTGGTTCCTTGCTCTATATATAGAGGCGTATGGCTTGAATGTCATTGCGGTGAAGCCAGGCAATGCTAGTGGGAGTTAGGGCGAAATGCCTTTATGCGTCCTTTCTCCCACTGGATACGCAATTTCTAGGTTGTATGGCACAACTGTAATTATACGCATTCTTCAAGTTTAGTTTCATAGGCCTGATTATTTAGCATATTTAATTTTTTAACCCTTGATTCGTGTTATCAGTCTTCTTTAACAAACCCGCCGTCAACAAGCACGGCCAACGCGCTTGCATGCTTAGCGGTATTTACCAGCACAATCGGGCCGGTGCAGCCCATGCCGCTCTCCGCATAGATATCGTTTTGCATGAGGAGTGCGACGGCATCGTCCAAATCAAAAACCTCAATGCCGGATATTTCCGCCGTTACGACTTCTTTCGGTACGTCTTTTTTAATCGGTATATTTACATCCGACGCGGAAGCGGCCTTTGCCAGCTTGATATCAGCTAAGCCTGCCTTATTTGCGGAGGCAATTTCAGATTCGGTAACGGCAACCACATTTCCGTTAGATAACTGCGCCGCGTAACGCAACGCGCCGGCCACAACAGGTGACCCGCTTGCGCGGGAGAGTATGAGGACGAGGCGCTTGTACCCCTCACCGATACCGGGGCCATAGCCGTCTCCGCTACTTTCGTACATGCCGCCGGTTGTGTAGGAGGAGAGTAATTTGCAGAGGATGTTGCCTGTGAGGCTGTCAGCCACAAGTACGTCAACGTCTGGGTTTAGCGCGTCGTTGCCGCGCAGGATCGCGCCGCCGTCTGCCCGTCCGCTTTCGCCAAGGTTTATGTTGTAGCCTTTTGCCTTTATGTCAAGCAATGCGCGTTCAACTGCCCTTGCGCCGTCAATATTTAATATGCCTACGGACGGGTTTTCTATACCGCATGCTTTTGCCGCGGCGATTCCGCCGATTGCGTTTTTTACCATCGCCGTAGTTCTATCCGTAGCGGTTGTGCCTGTTGTCGTGGCGAGGAATAATTTGCGACCCTTCGCCGGGGTAACGGCGCGGCCGACGGTGGAAACGCCTATTGGGAAGTTATAATGCATGGTGACGCAGCCTTGCAAGTAGCCAGAATCAAGCAGTTCCTCCATTTTTTTGTGGGCGGATGCTTCGTCCGGCGTATCGAAGTTTTCGAGCTTGGTTTTGATGCCGCCTAAGTTACCGATGAGGACAACATCGAATGCGCCGTCTTTTGCCGCTTCCTCAGCGCCGTTTACTATGTTTTGGATACCGTGTTCGCTGCCTAAAATTGTTATGCCGACTTTGGTTTTAGCCGCCGAGGGGGTGGCCGGCCACTGGCCGATCGCTACAGCGCGTCCTTCGTCGTTCTTTACCTCGCCCTTATTCCTCTCCAGAACAACGCTCACGCCGTCAAACAGATTCGTCATCCGCCCGAGGAAGAGGGAGCCTTTGCCCACTATCATCACACGGTTAAGCACACCTTCCGTAAGGTCTTGAATGGCGAAACCAAGGTAAGGTACGCCGCTAGGAATGTGCCCCTGCGTTGGTGCCCAGCCACTCATTCCGTGTTTGAGTACAAAATCATTGATATCAGCGCGCTCGATTTCTTTTTTCATAACGGCAAGGGCGGCTATCATTTTGTAGTTCGCTTCTGGCACATCGCCAGCGCCTGCCGGTTTGGTGATGTCCGGATTCTGCATTTCAACTGAGAATTTGTCAACGTCTGCAAAGCGTAACCCGCCTTTTTCAAGCGGCTTAGCCACAAGAGCGGTAATGACAGCTTGCGGCGATGAACCCGTGCCAACGGTGTGCGTGCCGACGAGCTCGGTATTTACTTCCGGCGAGATAAAATCGTTTTCGCTAACAATAGCGGCAAAACCGGCGATAACGTCTTCAAGTATCGGTAAACCCTTCTTTACGTGATCTTTACCGTTCATGCCAAGTTTGGCTGTTGCGCCTCCGGCGACGATAGCTACGTTTTTAAACGTACCCGCGCGCACCAATGATGCGGCCTGTATTAAAGCATGTGCGGGTGCGGCGCAAAAACCGCGCGTGTCTGAGCCGGTAGCTCCGTCTGCACCGGCCATTTCGGCGATGGCTTTGGCGAAGTTACCGCCGCCTCGCTGGTTCATATCGCCGCAAGCCTCTTCGGAGCATTCTATTATATAGTCAACATCAAGCGGGTTGATATTGTTTTTTGCGAATAAATTAAGTAAAGCCAACGCGCCGGAAGCCTTGGATACAAGGTTTTCAAATATAATGTGCGCGTTTAGGTTCGGGTCGATATCGTGGGCGCGTTTGACGCAGCCAATTAATTTGCCTTCATGGTACAAGCCTTCGGCATGGTGGTTATTTACTTGTTCTTCAACCTCTTCGCATGTATTGCCAGCGCCGATTTTGGCGGCTAGGGGTGCGCAAAGTGGGTGTGCCTCTAGCTTTGCTTTAACGGTAGGCGCAAAACAATCGCAAAGCATGACCAAGTCGAAAGAATCTGCTGCCTTAATAAGGCCGATAAACTCGTCCTGCGGCATTATTTCCCCCATCTTGCCGAAACGGCTATGCCCTGTTGGTTTATCATACCATGGGAACTCTATTGTGCCAAGTTCGGGTGGCGTCATATTGCCGATGTAGGTTTGGTTGGGTGCGTATTTTACCGCGTCGTCAAAAGACCTGATGTGTTGTTTCAGTTGCTTCAGATAATCCGAATCGGGGTTGACGATGCGCTCCGTCGTTTGGGTTGTACCGCTGTGTTCGATCATGTCCGGTGTTTGCACCAATACGTATGCTGCGCCTTTTAATACTGCTTTCACTTTGTATTTCCTCCTAGTATCTGTTTAGCAATAGTGTTTAATTTCTCCAAAAAATTCATGCCATTTATTGAAAACATCAGTTATTCTTGCTTCTATTACAGCTATAATATTATACAAAATCCTAAGCGGAATCTCTGACTTGTTGTGACACAACACACATTTGCCTTTTTTGGTTATCCAAACCTTTGTTGCATTCGCGGAAGGAGTTCCTTTTGATATATGGACATGTATAAACTCTAACGGTCTACCTTCGTTTGCCCAAAAGTATATGACATAAGAACCGATCTTAAAAACCTGCGGCATTTTCAAGCCCTCCGTCGTGTGCAAAACGAAAAATTAAGTGAACTGTTGATTCAATTATTTCTTGATAATTTTCGATATCAAATTGGGTAAACCCAATAATCCCGCACCATTCGTAAGATGGCAAAAAACAGGTTGCTGAATGAAAACCACCGTCTATGGGCTTTTCGATATAAACTTTTATTTGACCGTCGTTCAGAATTTCAGAGTGAACAATTTCGGTATTATCTTCTAACTGTATGAATGGATACATCATTAACAAATCACCTGCTGTTTATAAATTAATTTGTATATGAAAAATATTCGTTACGATTATAATTGGCATTGAATGGATCGTTGCGGTGCTCTGCCAGCAAACTCACAATCTGCGAAGTGACATTGTCGGCAGACTGATTGTCTGGCCGTATTCTATATTCGTTGGGTAAAGTATTCCGGCCTTTTATCATGTTGTTTATTTTAAAAGACTCTTTAAAGTTTTTGTATTCGTTTCCGTCGTTTCTATTTAAAATCCGCTGTTTAATTACATCATCATTATTCGAATATAAAGTAAAAATGACGTAAGAAGTATCTTTAAAATATTCGGTAATATCAAACAATCTCTTGTCATTTAGGTCGGACAGAATAATGTTCTTAAAGCCGTGCTTTATATAGTTTTTGCAAACAAGCATGAGAGTTTCGAATGTCATCTGCTCCTCATCTGCGCACGACATTTCCGTGAACGGGGTAAGGTTACTTAATTTGCAACTATCTAGGCGCACACAGTGCGCTCCTACGGAGCTATCAATCTGACAAATGAGTTAAACCCTGTGCTGCGGCTGATGCGTATGCGCCGCACCTCGAAATTGCAGAACGCCGTGTTGTGCATTCCCAAATCGTGGCGTACGCCGAAGCTGTAGTATCCAGCCGCCATGTCTATAACAACTTGGTTGAAGCGGCCGGCTGGGTATGCAAGCGCGATTGGCCGCCGGCCCGTAAGTTCTTCAATCAGCCGCCGTGATTCATATAACTCAAATCGAAGCCGGTCGGGTTTATTAGAGAGAGAAGTTAAGTTTGTGTGCGTCATCGTGTGCGATTCGATTATTACCAAGCCGGAATTGACCATCGTGAATAGCATTTCTTCAGTCAATCCGTGATTTCTTATAGAAGACCAAGTAAGAAAGAGGACTATTGTTGCATTAAATTCTTGTAAGATTGGAAATATTTCTGTATAATTTTCTAAATATCCATCATCAAATGTTACCATAACAGGTCGTTCAATGTTATGCAAATTATCGAAATCGTCGAATGTTATGAAGGTAAAGCCGTTTTCCACCAAAAACGCGATCTGCCGCCGAAACTCCGACGGGCGGATATATAGTTCGGTGAAGTAGCCGGGGTTATCTTCCGACGAGGTGTGGTACATTAATATCGGTATGCTGACTGCGGGCGGTTGCGTGGCTGCGGTAGGCATGCAGCTCGTCATGGATATAAGACTTTGCAGGGATAGCGCAACCGTAAGTAAAAGATAGATAAACACAACAGCCCACCTCCTGCATAGATCATTTTATTTCATGCTTGATAAAGAAAACTTTATTTGAAAGGCTGGATGGAATAACTCCTTTAAAATCCAGTTGAAATATTGTCATATTTAAAAAACCGTACGCCCGGCTTGAACTCGGCGCTAAATTCGGATTAATTAGGGAACCGCCTGAGCATTCGTTCCATAACAAGGTTGTTTCCGGCGATGCAGTTACCCCATGACATCATTGCATAGTTAATTAAATATTGGGATAATCTGTTAATTTGAAATAGTAGATATTGTCCTAAATCCCAGGATATTCGTGATTTCCTGATATGGTTAAGATCATTTCGATATACCGCTGAAATCCGTATTAAAAATAACGTGCTTTTTCAGCCAATAGGTTACCATTTACATATAAAATCACTTTGGTATGTGTTTCGTTTTTGAACGCCTCTTTTATTGTTGGGATTACCGTAGTTACGTTTATAATTACGCCGTTTACGTTAACTTCCAAAGTATATGAAGTACCTTCGCGTATGCCTGTTTGTTCGGCGTAAACCGTTCCGTCAACGATAAGTTCTGTTACATTAAGTTTTCGGCTTACAATAATTTCCATATTATTGTAATTTGCTTTAATCAGCTTGCGGCCGCGCTTTGATGCTTGGCGCAACGCCGTTGTTGGCAAGATTTGCGCAATGGCGATTGTTTTTGGTATGTTGTCGGCTGTTTCGTCATCTTCTTCGGCATTAGCATTTATATTATCTTGATCTATGGGTAGTTTCCGCATTTTTGCCCATGCAACAGTACCGCTGATTAAATAGTATATTATCCATGCTGAGAACATGATCTCAATGATAATAAAAAACTCAAATTCACCATTTACTATGACAAAACCGGTAATGCCGAGAAGGATTAAGGTATCAATTGAAAAATAAACCAAAGCGGCGATTATCAAGCCCTTGAATTTTTTTGATAAAATCCAAAGTACGACGTAGATTGACGTTGTTAACACTGCCGCCGTTATCCCCAATACCGCAAATGAATAAGTGGAGCTAAGTGTATGGTATGTTGAATTAAAGTAAATTAAAAAGGCCGGGATAAACGCAGAAAATGGAAAGTACCAAGCTGACTGCGTAAGTATTAGTATGATGTTTACGCATGTTAGGAAGGTCATCCCAATTAAATTTGCTCTTGATGAGTTGAACCTTTTTTGTAATTGCTTACGTGTCGGCACAGTTCTTTTCTCCTGTTTTATTATATTTTAACTGCAATTTTTTTGATTAACATCAAATTTTTTATATATTCAAGTATTTTATCCGCAGATTCATTTATTTGAAAGTCTTTATATTCTTAGCTGTATTCGCCAACAGGCCAAACGACCCTTATTTCGGCTTCTTTGGGCATAATTTATTCCTTTGAAAATAAAACCATAGAGGCGGTTAATTGCCGCCTCTATGTCCAGACGAACAAAGCTCGCTCCTATTAAAATACCGTTTGCCCGTCAACTTCTGTACAGAGGGCGTTAAGCGCCTTCTCCACAAGGCGGCGGCGAAGTTTTTTCTCCTCGCCGGCTTCAAGCGTTGGGTTCCCTAGCGGATACGGTATAGCAACCGCCGGAACGATACGGTTTGCGCCTACGGTGAGGCTGATTGGAACTACAGTGCAGATATGGACGACGGGTAAACCCGCGCGTTCAATCTCTTTAACCATCGTTGCACCGCAACGAGTGCACGTGCCTCATGTAGAGGTAAGGATAACGGCTTGTACCCCGTCGTTTACAAGTTCGGCGGCAATTTCCGCCGCGTAGGCCTTGGAGCTGGCGACGGACGTTCCGTTGCCGACGGTTGTATAGTAGTATTTGTGAAGTTTTTCGATCTTGCCTTCCTTTTCCATGTCGCGGAGGACATCGAGAGGAAGTACGCGGTTTGCGTCTTGGTTGGCGTAGACAGGGTCGTATCCGCCGTGTGCCGTTTCGGCGCAGTTGGCGCAGAAGGCGTTAAGGCCGTCGATATCATATTTGCCGTATTTGGACGCGGAGGATGACTCGATCCTGTCCGGGTTGCCTTTGGGGCAGATACCGCCTGATGTAACAAGGGCGACTTTTGTTTTAGGCATGTCTTTTATGGCGGGTGCTGGTGCTACATTGTCGAAGTGAGGCATTGGATATTCGGTAACGAACTCCTCACCTTTTAATTTCGCAACAAGCATGTCTACCGCGCGCTTTGAGCCGCGCTCTTCCGCAAACACGTTTTTACGGATACCGCGTGGGAAATATGCTTCACACGTCGGCGCGCCGATTTCCTCGTTTTTGGCAAGTTTAAGAGTAAACTTTGCCAAAACAGGTGCGGCGGTACGCATTGTGGCTGCGCTGTCGCCCGTTTCCAGGATATACACGTCTTGCTTAAACCCGTCAACGCCTGGGTTCTCGCCGAACATTGCGGTAACGGCCGGTATGCCGAATTTTTCTTGAACGGCCTTACAGACACCGCCGCAAGCCATACCGTAGCGGCCGGCGTTAAATGCGGGACCGGCTACAAAAATATCGGCTTTTTGGTCAGCGACGAAACCTAAGATGGCTTCAAGCGCGGCGGGTGTATTTTCGTTAAAGTACGAATCCCCGCACACGATGGTTGCGACAATTTCGGCCTCGTCACCGAACTGTTGGCTAAGAGCCATACCTGGGCCAACTGCACCCAAGCGAAGTTCTGGCAAATGGTCGGCTTTTTCCTCGCCGCCTACGCCGCCGAAAAATTGGTTGATATAATGGACTACACGAATTTTGCTCATTATTTAGCTTCACCTCAATAGTGTGTAGGAGCGACATTTTGGACGCTCGTGTGGCGAACACAGTTCGCCGCTACTAGTATTTTCCGTACTGGGCGCGAATTGCTTCCATTTCGGCCACGATTTCGTCAACGTTAAGCACCATTTCCATCATGCCTATCTGTTCATCATAGATTGTTGGATCTACATTACTTTTAAACTCTTCTTCCATACAGTGTAACACACGAAGTCCCAACGAGACTCCCGACAATGAACCTGCGAACGTAGGGTCGCCGTTTGTAACGGTTTCCGCGGCAAGGCCTGCAGCCTCGCCCTCCGCCGCGCCGATTACTACGATTACGTTTTCCGCACCGTAGGTATCCGCAGCGTTTTTAACCCTGTTTTGGTTCTCAAGATCCATTGCTCCTGCCGCCGTTCAGACAAAGCACTCGGTGGAGGAGAAGATAACTTCCGCACCGACAGCCTTTAAACATTCTTCAATCGCCGGGCCGGGGACGCCGTCCCTGTCGCCGATGACGATTACTTTTTTGTTTGCAAAGTATGCCATTTTTGTTGCTCCTTTCGGTTATTTGGGGTTATTGCGATGTAAGTTATACTAAGAAAGAGGCTTCACCCTGCTCGCAACAACGTTATATTATCACATTGGTACCATAATAAAGTCTGCGCCTCTGTTTGGACCTCCGCCGTTACGGTCGGTGCCGTACTCGAATACGAAGATAAACATGCCGTTTGCATCATGTGAGACGCTAACCAGCCGCCAATCGCTCTGAACCTTCCAGTCCAGTTTCGCCTGCACGCCGATATAAGATTCGCTCCATCCATCATTGACGAATACTTGATAAAAATTCTCATCAAAGTTTACGCGGATAACGGAAAATGCGCGATCATCGTTACGATTGCAAGAACTGAAGAGGATAGATGCCGTGGCGATTATAACGACAGCGAATATGGCCCTGACTACATACATATTAATACCCTCTCGCTGTCATCCTGTTAAAGCCAAGCTCATTCGTCGCGCCTATGATGACTTGAATCTCCGCCTCTATGCTGCCGTCGGGGCGTAAGCTACCATCAAAGCCGCCTGCGATTTTATCTACATAATCATACATGCCTATTACGCGGTCCATCGGCGGTAGGATGATGACCTCGTTGGCATTGCCGCCGGTGACGACCGCGTCAGCCGCCTTGTCTGCGTCGGCGAGGGATTGGCTCTTGCCGTCGCGCCCGGCATATTCATCCGTTACGATAACGGTCTTAACACCTTGTGCTTCGATTTTCTTGCAGTTCATGATAAGGTCGGTGTCCGGGTTACCGAAACCTTCCTGGCTCACGATCGCACCGTCAAGGTTAAGGAACTTGGTGAGCTTGGCCGTCCAGTCGCTGGAACGCTCCTTGTCCATCAGAAAGACGTTTTCGTTCGTGATAATCACGCCGACGAAGTTGAAATCCTTGCCGTGGCGGGCATACATGTCGTGGATAATAGGATTGTTTTGGTGGTGGTAGGTCGTGTTTTTGTCGCATGCACTTACACAGTTGCCGCTGAGGATTGCTCCGTCCATAATTTCTGTCGGATAAAGGATTGTGGGAACGATTTTCTTACCGTCAACGCCGTATACATAGGTATCATGTAACAAGCCTTGTGTTTGGAGCATGTATACATACCCAACGCGCGGTAAGTTTGGGAACGCTTTTACGCCATCCATAAGGGGTAAGGTTTCGTATGTTTCGATAACGTCCGGCGTTGCATTGCGCCCGGCTTCACCAAGGTAGGCGGCGGCTTTGAGACCGGCCATACGGGCGGATGCCTCGTAGTCGTATTGGCTTAAATCCGCGGTCGGTTCAATAACCAGCACGATATTGTGGGTTTTGGAGAATGGCGTATAGTCCGCGCCGGGGCCGCTCATGTCGATAATGCCTTCTTGGAAGCCTACGATGCGGCCGCATGTGACGACCGCCGCGCCGCTAAGCACGTGCGTACGTCCTTCACCCACCGTCTCAACCTTGTTAAGCATACCGGGGAAAACCGCGCCTGAGCCGGAGACCTTAACGCGCGGTTCGATAACGTCCTTAACGGGTGTGATGCGTGTTTTTTCACCGGGGGACGCAAATTCGACCTTAACGTCTTTAATGAACTCGTCCTGCTTTATAAGGGCGATAAGCTCGTCCTTGTTGATTGTCAATATTCCGGCGTTCACTTCGGTATTGGCACCAAAGGAGAGGCCTTCAATATTGATTCTGCCTAGTTCTAATTTCATCGGAACACCTCTTATATGTTCTTTTTAATCATTGCTTCAATATTTGTTTTGTTTGCGTCGTCTTTGGTCAGCTCTTCAATCTTTACGCCGTCTTTATAAAGTGAAACGGTAGGAAGGCCAAGGACTTTTTGGCTAATGGCAAGCCTGCGCGCGCCGCTGGTGTTGAGCTTCACGAACTTAACCTGTTTGCCGTACGTTTCGCTTAAGGCGATAACGTCAGGCATAAGAGCCTCGCATGGTACGCAACCGTCGCCGTAAAAATCTACCAGCACGAAACCCTGCGTGTCCAGTACCTCGGCTTGGAATGTGTCTTTGTCAACTTGTAGCATTTATTTTCTCCTTTCGGGTTGTTTATTTTGATGATCTGGTGTAAAAAGGCTAATATCCTACCTTTAGATTCTTTTATAGATATATCGAAAAGCACTGACGGGGAAGACTTGTGCATTATCTGATCCTGCTGAAAACTTTTAAATTGATCTTCGACATTTCCTGTGAGAACTTTAATTTCATTACTGTTTAGAATATTGTTATTGGTGTTTTTGTTTAAATCTAATACATTTATTTTGATTTTATGGAGTATTGTGCTATTTGGAACTAATAATTTATCCATAAAATTTTCCTATAATGGTTTGATTGTTGCTTGTCTTTTAGGCGCAGACAGGGTTTTTAATTCCCCTCCATCGGAGGGGTGGATGCGCCCGCCTTTTGGGCGCAGACGGGGTGGTTTTACCGAAGGGCTGGGTGAGCATACAGCATCTCCATCACACCTCGCAAATTATTTAAAACATCATTTGCAAGGACATGAATTACTGTTAATCCAAGTCCTTTGAAGTATAAATCACGTTTTTTATCATATTCAACTTTATCGTTATGCGAATTTCCGTCAATTTCGATAACGACATTACAGTTTCCGCAGTAAAAGTCAACAATATAGTTGCCTATGATTTTTTGTCTGTCAAAATCGTATTGCTTAAATTTGCCTTTATGCAATTGTTGCCATAATAACACTTCACATAGATTTCCGGCTTTCCGCAGTTCTCTGGCGCGTTCGCGCAGATGTGGGTTGAAGGGGAGTGCTGTATAGTTTTTACGATTTCGCATGAGTTATTATCCTATTAGTTCCGCGCTTTATTCGACGGGAAACCACCCCGGCGCTCCGCGCCACCCCTCCTAAGAGGGGAATTATATTATATCTTCTGTTTTATAGCTACATCGTAAAAAATAGAATTACAATTCATTAGCCAATTCACAAAAAGCATACAAAACTTCTTTATAAACATTACCATATTCTACTGTTCTAGTCAAGCCCTAAAAGAAATATTAACCATACTCTACGGCTTGCAAATAGCTTCTATACCCGCCAAAATCTGCAGATTAGAGAATCCGCGTATGTCCATAGCACCGTTAGTACACGCAACGGCGCACGCGCCGCAACCTTGGCAGATGGCCTCGTTTACGGCTGAGGTATTCCTGTCATCGTTTATTGAAATTGCTTGGTAGGGGCACATATGGACGCACGCGCCGCAGCCATTGCACAAAGTTTCATCCGACGATGAAACGCATGGATTACCAACGATTTCATCCTTGGATAATATACCGAGTGCCTTTATCGCCGCTGCGCCGGCCTGGGCGACGGTTTCAGGTATATCCCTAGGGCCTTGGCATGCGCCGGCTAGGAGGATACCCGCCGTTGGGCTTTCAACCGGGCGGAGCTTAGGGTGTGCCTCAGTAAAGAACTTATTGGTGTCAACGCTTGCGGAGAGTACTTTACCAAGATTTTTTGCGTCCGATTTTGGCTCGGCCGATGTGGCCAGTACGACCATGCCGGCTTCTAATGTGATACTTTCGTTCTCAAGCATATCATATACGGCGACGCGTAAGACACCGTCCGCATTGACGATTTTGCCAGCTTGACCCTTAATGTACTTTACGCCGTAATTTTCCGCCGCTCGTCTGTAAAATTCGTCAAAGTTCTTGCCGGCCGTACGTACGTCTATATATAGCACAGTTACGTCCGTATCAGGGTATTTTTCCTTAATAAGCATTGCGTGCTTAGCTGTATACATGCAGCAGATTTTGGAACAGTATGGGTTGGAACGTTCGTCTAAACCACGTGAGCCGACACATTGGATAAAGACTACGCTGCGAGGTTTTTCACCATCCGATAAACGCTTCAACACACCGCCCGTCGGGCCTGCGGCGTTCATTAACCGCTCAAATTCAAGGGAGGTTAGCACGTCTTTCGATTCACCATATAAGTACTCACCATATTTATATGGCTTCATCGGGGAAAAGCCTGTCGCGACTATGATCACGCCGTAATCCCTCTCTACGGTTTTATCTTCCTGTTCAAACTCAATCGCGTTAAGGTCGCAGACTTTGGCGCAGAGGCCGCATCCGCCGGCTTTTAACTTAATGCAGGCATTTTTATCAATAACCGGTATATTGGGTACGGCTTGGGCAAATGGCGTATAGATGGCGGTACGGTTAGCTAACGCTTCATCGAATTCACTAGGTATTTTCTTTATCGGGCATTTTTCCATGCAAACGCCGCAGCCTGTGCAGGTTTCTTCATCAACAAACCGGGCTTTTTTGCGAATTTTGACGGAGAAGGAGCCGATAAAGCCTGACACTTCATCGACTTCGGAGTATGTGAAAATCTCAATATTTTTATGCCGCGCCGCGTCAACCATTTTTGGTGTTAGGATGCAGGCAGCGCAGTCCAGCGTGGGGAAGGTTTTGTCCAACTGCGCCATAACTCCGCCGATGCTGGGCGTTCTCTCCACGATATCAACTTTATATCCAGCCTCGGCGATGTCCAGCGCGGTCTGTATACCCGCGATGCCGCCGCCGATAACCAGTGCCCGCTTCGTAACGCCGGACGTGCCGGGCGTGAGGGGCTTGTTTTTGTGGACTTTTGCGACTGCGGCGTTTGTAAGGCTTTCCGCTTTGGAGGTTGCTTCGTCCTTATTTGTGTGAACCCATGAGCAATGTTCGCGTATGTTGGCGATTTCGGCCATGTATGGGTTGATGCCAGCTTCAGCGGCGGCGGCGCGGAAAGTGGCTTCGTGCATGGATGGCGAACAGGCCGCAATAGCGATGCCGGTGAGGTTATGCTCTTTTATAGCGTCGCGTACGATCTTCTGCCCGGCCTCGGAGCAAAGGTATGGGTAATCGCATGAGAAGGCAACGCCGGGCATGTCTCCGGCTTGGTCCGCCAATCCTTTGACATCAACCGTCGCCGCTATATTTGTGCCGCAATGGCAAACGAATACGCCGATTTTTTCCATGGTAATTTATCCTTATCATTAATAGTTACAGAGGAATTACTTTGAAATAACTACGCATGTAGTTATTCTACGAACATTCCGCTATATTACATTTTTCGTAGGGGCGAACTTTGTTCGCAAGGCAGCCAGGGTTTGGCGCACACAGCACACCCCTACGTTACCTATACTTTCTCATCGCCGCAACGATAAGCTGCTGTGGGATGTTTTCGTCATTCAAAATTAGATTAGGCACATCGTCTTGGCTCATTATTTCACCGCCTATTTTACGAAGCACTGCGAGCCGCGCCTCATTAATAACCGCTACCGGCCCAACGCCGCGCGGGCAACGCGCCGCACAGGTGTAACACGATAAACAGTTGCGTATCGTGTTGGAGGAAGCGCATTCTTCCGTCCGCTTTTCGTTTGTGTATTTAACGAACTTGTGGGGCGGCACGTCCATAATTCCGCGCGCAGGGCAGGAGGCCGAGCAACGCCCACAGGCCATGCACTGTATAGGTTTTGTTTTAATCGACAATATCAAAACTCCTTCAAAAACTTCATAAGTCTCTCGTTTTTCATAAGTTCACAAAACAGCGGGACGCCGATGACGACGCAGACGACAAACTGGCCGACCATAACGGACAGCGTAAACGCAAGGAAGCGCACGAAGTATACTTCTGTGTCCGCAAAGCCGAAGGGCAGGCCGAAATCCGTAAGGAACGTAAGCATAAGCCCGACGATAATGCCGCTGAAAATCACCGGCCAAATGGCGGAAACAAGCAACCCAACACGAGGCGCGTTGCCTAGTATTTTGCGCGTACCGACGATAAAAACTACTGCTAACCCTGTGGATGCCGTACCTATCAGCCAATCGAAAGGGATGGGTGATATAATATTTGATAGAAGCACCCCTAAAACCACGCCCGGCGCAAACGCTGGGTTTACGAACACCAGCAGGTTCAATACCTCGGCGATGCGGAACTGTACGCCGACGTATGACATATGGTACGCCAGGAGCGTGATTACAAAGTACACCGCCGCCACGAAGCCGGTTAGAACTAGACGCCTTACAAATTTTGTGTTTTGTGTTGCATTTTTCATTGTGTGTCTCCTCCTAGTATGTAACAGGCCGAGACACATGCAAACACACCCGGTATATTGGGTGTAGAAGCTCCGTAGTTTTATTTAACGACAGGATGGTCTCGAACTGTCTATTTAATTTGAAATTATAAATAATCCATAATAGGGACGACCGCCCTCGGCCGTCCCGCAAGTAAAGTTTATTATTTACTTCTTTCTTACCGGGAACAGAATAGGTATAAGCGGGCCGGAAGTGCCTTCACAATCAATGTGTTCTTCAAGGCCGGGGTTCTTTTCGCCGTCCCATTCCCACTCCCATTCCTTATTGTTACACAACTCATGCACCCTTTTCCAACCTGACCCCGGGCCGCCTTCATCTGGAACAACGGCATACAAGCCACCCGGAAGTTTCTTTTCGTACAATGGATTTGGAATAACGATGCCTTCCGGGATAGTGGCGCAATAACCGAAACCGTACGGGTTATCGCCTGAAGGATAAGGTTCGGTATTAAAGCCGAATATCCGCATTGTGCCTTCCAGACTATTCTTAACAATCCAATCCTTCACCATACCATATGCTTCGTCTTCCGGTTCCGTACCTACGCAGTGATACGCAACTGTCCGCATTGGCGGCAGCTTAATAATTTTAATGTCATCATACATGTTCTTGCTCTTTACGTTTTCCATTGAAAACCCTCCCTTTAATTTAGAAACAACGTGTTTTCTCCTTTCTAACGCAACAGGGAGCAATATGCCTTCTAATGATAACAAGGTTAATTGCGGTTCGGATTTTATTTCGGCAATGATTTCGGATATCACCGATTTCAATATGTCGAGATCATCACGTGTTTTCTCAAGTTTTGACAAGCGTTTTTGTAAAACATGACATAATGAATCAACAGTCTTGTTGTCTAAAACCTCTTTTATGTCACGAATTGACAAATCAAGGCGGCGCAATAACTCTGTTACACGTATGTTTTGTAATGCATGTTCGTCATACATCCGCCAACCGGATTGAACATCCCTGACGCTTTTAAAAAGCCCCACCGCTTCCCAATAACGCAGGGTGCGGCTGGTGATGCCCGTATCTATTGAAACCTTGTTAATCGCTGTATACATATCTATAATCCTCCTTTCATTCCTGTTTTCTCTTAGAGAAGGAACTCACAAGAAGATTCTATCAAATGACATCGCGTCAATTGCAAGGGGTTTTGTAAATATATTTTGTTAATTATTGTGTATGAATTTTCTGCGCTGTAATTTATTAAATTACTAATAACCCTTATCTACGCCGGCCTTTTGCAATAAGGATAAGCCTAATAAGCGTAATAACCGCCGTAATCGTCGCAGCAATGTACGTCCACGCGGCGGCGGAGAGGACGCGCCCCGCGCCGTGTATCTCGTCCGGTGTCAATATCCCGCGCGATTCTAGTATGCCTAATGCCCTGCCGCTTGCGTTAAACTCTACGGGTAAGGTGATAAGCTGTAAAATCACGACTACGGAAAACATCACCAACCCAGCGTTTATAAAAAAATCACCAAGGTGGAATAATGCGTCCGAAGCAAGGAAAAACAAACCAAGCAAAACGATTGGAATCGCCATGCGTGAGCCAAACGACGCGATGCCGACGAAGCGTTGGCGGGCGGCTAATGGGGCGTAACCCTCCATATGCTGGATGGCGTGCGCCGCCTCATGAGCGGCGATGCCTATGGAGCTAAGGCTCTTGCCGTTATATACGTTGCGGGAGAGACGTATTGTCTCCGAGCGCGGGTCGTAATGATCCGTCAGGGTGCCGTCAATCTCCTCTATCTCCATGCCGAATACGCCGGACGCCTCTAACAGCTCCTTTGCCACTTCCGCGCCAGTAAGGCCTTTTTCGTTATCTACTTCATTATACTTCCTATAAGTGGAATGAACCTTTGCCTGTGCAAACATAGTAAAGAACATAGCTACTATTGCCGCGCCAAAGGTTATCCAATACCACCATTCCCAACTAAGCCCCGCAAATGAAAAATCCATAGTTTTAAATCTCCTTTTATATTATTTCATATCGTATTCGTATTTAATTGCAGTCCAGTCCAGTATCATCTACTATTATAACACAAAAAGAAACTCTTCACAATTAATTTTTGTGAAGAGTTAAATTTTTCTTTATTTGTATATTGTTTATTCGTGTATTCTTTCTCTGTGACCACGTCTGTCGGTATCTTCAATGCGGCCATAAAGCGTCAATGCCCATAAACCTGATAAACCGACCAACGCATATATAATACGGCTTAGAACGGAATCTACGCCGCCAAAAAGTGTTGCTATAAGGTCAAAGCGGAAAAATCCGACCAAACCCCAATTTATCGCACCGATGATGATAAGCGTTAAAGCTGTCCAATCAATCGGCCTCATTCTTACTCTCATTATGTTTCCTCCTCTTTTTTACTTATAAGATGCTTATTGCATTAAACACGTTAAAGCAATATTAATTTCCCCTGTTTTACGAAAAATATGTATTGGTAGAATTGGGGCTTGACTGGAACAATGGAATATGATAATGTTTAAATGAAAATAATAAATTTGATGAAAATATTTTAGTTGTGATAGTATGGAATAAAAAGTAATTAAAATAAAAGAGAATATCATTAGGATATGGTGATGTAGTATGAAAAATAAAGAACCGTTAATTGTTTCATTCTGCTGTAAATGGTGCAGTTATACCGGCGCGGACCTAGCCGGCTCCAGCCGCTTAAAATACCCGGCGAACGTAAAGATAATAAAGGTGCCTTGCTCGTGCCGGGTTGACCCTATCTTCGTAATGCGCTCTTTTGGGCAGGGGGCGGATGGTGTGATAATAAACGGCTGCCACCCCGGCGACTGCCATTATTCCACAGGCAATTACTTTACTCGCCGCCGCATGGCGCTGTTTGGTGAGATGCTTTCGTTCATGGGCATCAATAAGAACCGCTTCGCCGTGGAGTGGGTTTCCGCAGCCGAGGGTGCGCGGTTTGCGGATGTTATGAACCGGTTCGTGGGGAAGGTGATAGCTGGGGTAAAGTAATCAACTAAATTGAAATGATTATAATAAGTCATCTAGGGATATAGTATAGGACTTGAAAATAAATAACCGATGATTAGAAAAATCAATCAATTAAAAACTTCACCCGTAGGGAATCAAATTTACGACCAATGGTTTAAGAATGTGTTGTATTATTGCAAGCGCACAAGCTCACCCGAAAGGAATCGAACCTCCGACCTGCCGCTTAGGAGGCGGCCGCTCTATCCGCTGAGCTACGGGTGAATGGAAAACTGGATATATTTTAACACTATATAGCATTATTGTCAAGTGAAGGATGAAAGATTATGAAAATTATTGACGCACATATGCACTTTTCAAATGTTCAGGCATTTAGGTACGGCGCGCAGGACGCGCGGGTTGATTATTCCGCCGCCGGGCTTTATAAGGAGTATGCCGAAGCGGGCGTTGTGGCGTGTTGCTGCATGGGGTTGACGGAGACGGAGGCAGGCAAAACGCCTGACCCAAACGCGCAAAACCCGATGCTTGCGGATTTGGACGCGTCACCTATCCCAATGCGTGTAAATTTGGGTATAAACCCGCATAGATTAGATGACGAGGCTCTCGCCAATATTAAAAAGACGTTAGATTCGCGCAGCGATATCAGTGGGTTTAAGATTTACGCGGGGTATTATCATGTCCACATCAACGATCCGGTTTACGATGGCATCTACCGCCTGGCGACGGAGCGCGGCCTCGCCGTGGCTATCCACAGCGGCGATACGTACTTTAAGGGCGGTCTTGTGGAGTATTCTCATCCTATCAATGTTGACAGGCTGGCGCACAATAATCCTGATATGAAGGTGGTTATTTGCCACGTCGGTTTCCCTTGGATAATGGATGCGTGTGAGATAACGTACAAGCACACCAATGTACATGTGGATATATCCGGCCTTGCCGTAGGCGATGCGCTTGAGTGCAAGCGGTTTATCGACGAGCCTCTTATACACAATTTGTTTAAGCAGGGGTTTGTGTTTTTGAACGATTATAAAAAAGTAATTTTCGGCACGGATTGGCCTCTTACGCCTATCGAGCCATATATTGAGATGTGCAAATACCTGATACCTGAAAAAGAATGGGAAGACGTGTTTTACAACAATGCCGTGAGAGTTTATGGACTTTAAAAGAATTAGGGAGCATTTCGGTACGGCGTTTTTAGAAAAATTGCGTGCTGATTTGGATAAGTACCGTTTGCTCTGGGGCTTAAGTGAAATTGAGCAGATCGATTACTATTCCGTAAACTGCTTGTTTTATTGTTTGTCGGCAGAGCATGGAGCCTGCGTTTTGAAGATAAACCCGAATGCGGGCGGCGCTAGGTCGGAGTATAATATGCTGAAGGATTTCGGCGGCGGAGGTATGTGCAGGGTTCACGAGGCTGATTTGTACGGCGGTGCGCTTTTAATTGAACGCATATCGCCCGGTACGCAGCTTAGGGACGAGACTGGTTTTGACATACGACTTGGCGTGTTTTGCACGTTGTTTCGCGGGCTTCACAAACCGCCTGGCGGAGGGGTTAAATACGATACATACATGGGGTGGGTCAGCCGTATCGCGGCCTTTTTACGGCAACTTAAAGATCATAAAGAACTATCCGCCAAGATGGACAAAGCCGAGGAAATATGCCGCGAGCTGTGGGATAAATATCCGCGCAGGTTACTCTTGCATGGAGATTTGCATCACGATAACATCCTGCTTGGTGAAAGCGGCTATCGCGCCGTAGATCCAAAAGGTGTTGTTGGCGATCCGGTGTTTGATATTCCGAGATTTATGCTTAATGAGGATGATTTGGATAAAAATGATAAATTTGCCTGCCTCGTGCAAAAACTATCGGCGGAACTTGGCGTGGATGAGTCGGATATACGGCGGCTGTATTACGTGGAAATATGCATGGAAAACAGCTGGAGCGCAGAAGACGGCGGTGAGGTGAGCATGAGTGACGTACTTTTTGCGGAGAGAATGCTTTGCTCATAAAAAGAATGGAACGCACAACTACGCGCTCCATTCTTTTTATGCTAATCTCAAGCAAATTGCGTACTAAGCCTCACGTGTACTAAGTACGAACATTCCTCTATACTTGAGATACGTATTATTCATTCGTTTCTTCGTCATCGTTTTTGCTGAAAAAATCCTTAATCTTCGCTATGACGCCGGGCACGAGGTCTATTAGCTTGTTGACACTTTCTTGATTTTTAACGTTTACGAGTTGCACCGTATCGTTTACGATAACAAGCACCGCGGACGGGCTTACTTTTGCGCCTAAGCCGCCGCCAGCGCCGCCGCCGCTCGTGCCGCCTGCACCTGCGCCAAAGCTAACGTCAACCAGCGGCACTATAATTACGTTGCCAAAGTGGACAGGCTCACCCACCACGGTTTTGGAGCTTGCGTATTTGTCAATGTTCTGTAGCATCACTTCAAAAGTTTGGTTCAAGGTTTGGGTTGAGTTTTGTGTTGTGTTTTGAGCCATTTTTATCCTTGCCTCCATTTTTCTTTCGTTTATGTTCTTTAAGTTTGGCACGTACCGGTTTAGATAAAATGAATTTTAAAAATGAGATGAGTATAGGCATGAGAACGAAAAAACCCGTCGCGCGGACTTTATATCTGAATATTTCTTCGTCAAACTTGCCGTCGAATGTTAATCCGTCACCCCATATTGATTTTAGTATACCCAAAATTGCCAAAATATATCCAGTGTTTGCAGGGTCGGAAGCTCCATATTCTACATAAGCATCTAATTTGTGTGGTTTTATGGTTTTTATTAAACGTAATAATAGCCTTAAGAAGTGTTTTCGTAGATTTGATTTTAATGGATTTAGATATAATTGTGTCTGCTTTTTCCGTTTTATTTTACTGGGGGCCGTAATAATATCGTTATCACTTACGGGATTTTGCTTAATCTGACGTTTTTTATTGCGAGGTAAGCGAATATTTAGGAAGAAAAAAATACGTATTCTTATAATCCACTTATGTTCCTTATCTTTCTTTTGCCCTGCGATGGAGTAGTGTATAGGCAGTAACAAAATAAGCAAAGTTAAAAAAAGAGCCAACACTATGATACCAAGTAATATCCAGCCGATAATTGTTAAAGCAATCATTATCCTTCAACCTCATAAAAAATGGCGGCCAAAGCAGCGATGGCTGCGGTTTCTGCGCGGAGGACGCGCTTGCCTAATGAAAAAAGCGTTGCGTTGTTCTTTTCAAGTAGAGCAATTTCGGCGGGTGAAAAACCACCTTCCGGGCCGATAAAAATGGCGGCTTTTTGTATTTGTGTATAGTTTCCCAATATTTTCTTCAAACTTGAATCGTTTTTTTCGTGGCCGGCAAGAAGGATGAAGTCGTGTAGATTAGCGGTTTTTGTATTTTTCGTGGTTGCAAAAAGTACATTATTTAAATTTCCGGCAAGATGAACCGTTGGTATAACCCCGCGCCCGCTTTGTTTGGCGGCAGCTTCGGCGATTTTGTTAAGCCGCGCTAGCTTATCTACAGTTATGGAT
This sequence comes from Defluviitaleaceae bacterium, assembly GCA_009785555.1. Taxonomy (GTDB): domain Bacteria; phylum Bacillota; class Clostridia; order Lachnospirales; family WRAX01; genus WQWB01. Next base: position 89,773 of record WQWB01000001.1, read on the forward strand.
TTTACAACGCAATTTTCCGTAACCATTAAATAAATGCTACTAACACCTATCTCTACGGATTTTTGGATGACAAGATCCGTTTTGTCTCCTTTAAGGAGTGAGGCGAAAAGATAAACTGTGGCGTGCGGCTCGCTCTTCGAGGGCTCTGATGAGAGTACGGTTAGGTTGACGCTTTCACGTCCGGTTTTTATTATCTCGCATAAATAATCCGTTCCATCACCATCGCATACGATGATTTTATCGTTAACATTAAGGCGCAGAACAGTTATGGCGTGGCGTGCGTTGTCGCCATCCATCGTTAGCGAATCGCCTATACAGGCTATCAATTTTGGGATAAAGAACTTTATCATAGTATTTTAGTCATTTGTGAAATTACGGACACCCATTCGTCCTTATAAATTATATCTAATATCTGAAATCCATTATTTTCAAGTGTTTCCAGCACTTCTGCAAGCCTATCCTTAATAATGCCTGAAGAAATAAATTTGCCGCCGTTATTGATTATCGTGCATACATACGGTGCCATTGCCATAACAATGTCTGCGACGATGTTTGCGACGACGATTTCGTAGCCGCCATGTGCTGATATTTGCCCGGATAATATATTGTCCGCCAAAAGATTTCCAGTAAACATTGTAATTTTGTCGGAGACGAAGTTAAGGGCTGCGTTTTCAAAAACTATGGCTTCGGCGGTTTTATCTATATCAACTGCCGTAACGCTTTGTGCGCCGAGGAGAAGGGCGGCGATACCGAGGATGCCGCTGCCACAACCTAAGTCGGCGACGGTTTCGCCTCCGCTTATATACTTTTCTAAAATCTCCAGGCACATTGCCGTTGTCTGGTGTTGCCCCGTACCAAAAACTTGGCCGGGGTTAAGTTTTAAGACGGTTTTATTATTGTTTGCCGGAACTTCTTCCCATTCCGGGCAGATTATTAACTTTTTACCTAATTCAAAGGGTTTGTAATACTTTTTCCAATTCTCCGCCCAGTCTTCATCGTCTACATTGTTAATGGAAATAGCGAGTGTACCTACATTATCGCCAAATTCGCCATTCTTTAGACTGCTAATATTTAAATTTACTGCCGTTATGGTATCGTGCGAAAATTCCTCTGCTACGTAAAAGCGTACGACGGCTATACCCTTTTCGGCACGCAATAATGCGTCGTCGGCGTAGTCCCAGTTGTCCGCCGTGTTTTCTAGGTGTAGGCGCATTTCATAGTCATCCAGCACCTGCACAGCCTCAACTCCGGCTCCTGCCAGAGCGGCAACTACAAGCTCCACGGCCATCCCGTCATCAGACGATATTGTTTTTATATCTATTTCAAGCCACCGCATAAATTATTAAGCCTCGCATAATTAAATAGTAGTTGGTTTGCATATCCAGCGTAATCTCCGAACTTTTCCTTCGCAAAAACCTGGATTTGTGGGAGTGGGATATCTTTGCCGCCGAAATAAAAATTGCTGACAGCACGGCCTATCCACACATCCACAGGGAAAACCTCTCGCCGGCCGTGTGAGAAAAGCATACAACAGTCTGCAATTTTTACACCCACGCCGTTTAGTTTACATAGTTCGGTACGTAAGATATCGGTCGGTAAATCTTTAATGCTTTCGTCAAATTTGATAGAACCGTTATGTACGGACACCGCCGCATCAACGACGCGCTGTGCGCGGAATCCGGTCTTGCAAGCTTTTAAGTCATCCTCTGTAGCGGCGGAAAGGGCGTGTGGAAGAGGGAATGAGCAATCGGTGCCAAACATGCCGCAGATAAGCTCAACGCTTTTCATTATCATCGGGATACGGTTGTTTGCTGATAGAAGGAAGCATACAAGCGTCTCCCACGGGTTTTGGTTCATTATTCTAATGCCTGGCGCGAATGATATGCATTGTCGCATTATGTCGCCGGTTTCGCTTAATGCGGCATAGATATTATCATAATCCCTATTAAGGTCGAAGAAATTTAACCAATAATCGAAACCGCTTTGCGCTATATCGTGGAAAGTTACATTGTTTTCATCTTGCGTTATGAAAACGCGGTAATCTAAGGAGCGCACCCAATAGCCGCCATTTTCTTTTACATAACGGAAAAATTGTCCGCATTCTATGGTTTGCGCTAGGTCAAAGTTTTTAGTTTCTACCGTATAATTCAGACAGATACACCAACCTTTCAATCCATTTTTCGCTAAACGCGTCATCTTGCAGTCTAAACCGCCAATTGCCGCTAGCCGTGCCGGGCGTGTTCATCCTGTGGGTTTCATCCAACCCAAGTAGATCTTGTATTGGGAAGATAACCAGCCTAGCAGGACAGGAGAACAACAAACGCAGCAAATCCAGATGCGGCGTGTCACCGCTTACGTTAAGATAGCGGCGGAAATAGTCCCGTGTTTTTTCGCTTGTTTCGTTGTACCAACCGACGGTTGTATTGTTATCATGCGTGCCGGTGTATACGACGATGTTATCGTTATCGAAGTTGTGCGGCAGATAAGAGCTTTGCGGCGCGTCTTCCATCCCGAATTGCAAAATCTTCATGCCGGGGAAGCCGAACTTTTCCCGCAAAGCGGTAACCGCGGGGGTTATGATTCCTAAATCCTCTGCAATTATCGGAGTTTCGCCTTGATTCCAGTTTTTGCCTAATATTTTGATGACCGTGTTGAAAAAATCTATTCCAGGTGCCTTTATCCATTCGCCGCACCGCGCATCTTTGGCGGTTGGCGGATTGGACCAGTAGGACTCGAAGCCACGGAAATGGTCTATCCGAATCATGTCAAAAAGCTCAAGTGCCTGACTTAATCTGTTGAGCCACCAGGCATAACCTGTAGATTGATGCGCATCCCAGTCGTAGAGAGGGTTACCCCACAGCTGCCCGTCCTCGCTGAAATAATCAGGAGGAACGCCTGCGACGGCGGTTGGGGATAGTTGCTTTATTTGAAAAAGCTCTTTGTTTGCCCAGCAATCTGAGCTGTCAAATGCCGTAAATATAGGTAAATCGCCGATTATCTTAATATTCTTTGTTTTTGCATATTCTTTTACTTGCGCCCATTGTGTAAATGCCGCAAATTGGAGGAATTTGTAGTATTTTATTTCATCTTCAAGATTTTGCGTAAAAGAGGTTACCGTTGATTCTGTATATTCGGCTAAGCCGCTCGGCCATTTTGTCCACTCTAAGCCGTCAAAATGCTTCTTTATCGCCGTAAAGATAGTAAAATCATCAAGCCAACTGTTATTTGCTTTACAAAAAGCAGTGAATTTATGAGACATATCTTCGGATGGGTTTTCTTTAAATGCTAAAAAAGCCCGGCGGAAGATATCGTGTTTGTATGGAAAAACGGTGGTGTAATCAACGGTTTCTTCATTATCAGCGTTAAAATACGGCGGTTCTTCGTTCAGTAAGTTGCGAATAGGGTAAGTGTTTGGGCAAATAAAAATCTCGCTGATGGCAAAAACGGAGGTGGATTGATATGGTGAATTGCCGTAACCCGTTGGGTTTAACGGTAAAATTTGCCAATAACGCTGCCTCGATTCCGCAAGCCAATCAATGAATTGTGCCGCCTCAGTGCCGAACCCGCCAACGCCGTATTGGGATGGAAGTGACGTAGGATGTAAAAGCACCCCGGATTCTCTCTTATTTATCATAATGATGATCCCTTACTTCATTTTTTTAAGGACGGCTTTTAAAACTTCCCAGCATCTGCCGAATGAGGCGATTTCTAGCCGTTCATCTGGGCTGTGGTTGTCAAAAAGGTTTGGACCCATTGCGATGATGTCAAGCTGCGGTGCCTTGTCCAAAATAACGCCGCATTCCAAGCCGCCGTGCATGATGTGAAAAGCCGCCTCAACACCAAAAAGTTCCGTATTAACATCCCCGCAGATTTTTTGAAGGATGGAGTCACGCTTAAATTGCCATTCTGGATATTCGTTATATGTTTTAATTTCAATATTTAGAGTATCTGCAAGTGTTTTGAGGCGTGAAACAACATCGGATTTCTTGCTGCGTACGGAGCTGCGGACGGCGGAATAGAAGGTAACGCCTTCGTCATCCGCCTTGACGACGCCGAGGCTGAGAGATGTTTCGATAAGGTCTGGGAAGGTTTGGTCAAAAGCCTGTACCCCATTAGGGATTAAACGAAGCAAGCTTGCAATCGTTAAGCTGAACTGTTCGCTGTAAGCTTTGTTTGCGGCTACGTCAATAAATTCAATTTCCGCATTAGGCTCACTGATGGAGTATTCGGTTTTAATGTTATTATTTATGTTGCCTAATTCGTTTTTAGCTTCGTTTAAATGCCGGTTAGGGATGCAAATTATAGCGTGTGCTTCGCGTGGGATGGCATTGTCCTTGTCGCCTCCGTTAATTGTTGAAATTAAAGCACCATATTTTGAAATAAGCGGATAAATTAGACGGCCGATAAAAATGTTTGCGTTGCCGCGCCCGGCGTTTATATCTTTGCCGCTATGCCCGCCAAGCAGGCCTGAGACGGAAATTTGCATTGCGGAATAACCTGCAGGTATGGGGGAAGGCTTGCATTTGATGGTAAACGCCGTACGATTCCCACCGGCGCATCCAACGGTAAAGATATTGTCCCCGCCGGAATCAAGGTTTATCATATACTTTGCGTCCGATAAATACTTTGCGTTTAAAGCGGTTGCGCCGAGCAGGCCTACTTCTTCATTTGTCGTCATAATTACTGTAAGCGGCGGGTGCGGGATATCATCAGCCTCAAGTACGGCCATGGTATAGGCTACGGCTACTGCGTTGTCTGCGCCAAGGGTTGTCCCATCTGCGGAAAGATATTTGCCATCTGATAAAACATTTATACCTTGTGTGATAAAATCGTGTTCGGTATTATTGTTTTTTTCACAAACCATATCTAAGTGACCTTGCAAAATAACTCGTGGCGCGTTTTCATAACCTACTGTACCCGGTTTGCGGATAATAACATTGTATGATTCGTCAATAATCGTCTCAAACCCTAAATTTTTACCAAAACCGGCAAGCCATGTAGAGACGGCTGCTTCGTTGCCGCTGCCATGCGGAATTTTTGCCATATCTAAAAAATGTTTCATAGGAGCGCGAGGCTCGATATTGTATAAAGACATATAAGCATCTTACCTTTCCTAAAATACAGAAAACCAGAGCCCCTTGAAACAAATCGGAACTCTGTTTTTGGCCTCTGGTTACTGTTATATTTGTTGTTTTTGTTCCACGTGGAACAATATGTTATTTCTTTTTGCGTATAAACAAGAAATACACGCCCAGCGCAATTAGGATTGCCGGGAAGGGGTTGAAGAATGAAGCGAAGAATCTGCCGCCAAACTCTAACAAAAAGATTACCGCGATTGTGGCGAGGATTAGAAATTTGTGATTTCTTATCGGTGCGATAACGTCGTCCACTTCGTCGCTTATCGGAATGCCGTCCGCAATCATATCTCGCTTGCGGAAACTGTCGAAAAATGCGCCGAAGATGACTGTAAGAAGTAAGAACGTAAACCAGCCTGAAATCGTAATGAGATAAATACTTGCGGCAAACGCACCCATTGTGATGATGCCGCGCTTTAAAAGCCCCATGTACATGTACGCCAAACCAGGCAAAACGCCGAAGCAAAAAATCCAAAACTTTGAAAACTTCTTGCCCTTACCACCGCCGGTATGAAGTATATCATCTGCAAATCCGTGGTTATAATCGCCTCCGCCCACGACTCTCACTTTGCTTATGGCTTTGGCTGCTACACAGTTTTTACACAGGCGGTTTTGGCTGATGTCCACAAGACATTCTGCGCAAAATTCGTTCCCGCAATTTGAACAACAGTCAACCGCCGTTCTTTCATTATGAATAACGCATCTCATTTTATATGTTCTCCTTTCGTATTCATAATCACATATACGAAGGAAAAAACATAAAGTTTACTATTTCGGTGCAGATGCCTCGAGAAGTGCGGTTTTTAATTCGTTTTCGCATTTTGCAAGCTCTTTTTCGGCCTCTATGCGGTTTTCCTGCCCTTTTCGCTGTATCTCCAAAACCTCGTTGATGGTTGTGATAAGGTTTTCGTTGGTTTTTCGGACAGTGTCAATGCTGACAATGCTTTCCTCACTTGCCTTGGCAACCTCGATGGTGGATGTTTTAAGCATTTCACTGTTTTTAAGAAGGAGTTCGTTCGTCATGTCGCTGACTTTTTTCTGTGCGTCCAGCGCGGACTGCGCGTTTGCAAGGCCGAGGGCGATGACCATCTGGTTCTTCCAAAGCGGGATTGCGTTGTTTATAGATGATTGGATCTTGTCGGCGAGCAACGCATCATTATTTTGGAGCATACGGATCTGCGGCGCCATCTGTATGCTTATTATACGTGTTAGTTTTAGGTCGTGGAGTTTTTTTTCAAATCTGTCTGCGCTTGAAACCATATCGTTAAGTTTCTGCGTCTCCATCTCGTTGTTTGTGGATGCGGCAATTTCGCGCTGTTTTTGGATGTCAACTTCGCGGTATTCCTTCAACCGCTCGTCGCCAGCCAATATATACATGGTTATTTCTTTGAAATAGACATAGTTGTTTTCATACATATCGTTCATCATCGCGATGTCTTTAAGCATCGTACGTTTGTGGGTTTCTAGGCTTGAAACGATGCTGTCGATATTGACCTGCGCTTTGTCGTACCCTGCCTTGAGGCGTGTGAGACTGTTTTTGATGCCGCCCTTCTTAAATAGCCGGCTGATGAGACCGCCACCGCCACCATCGTCTGCGTCAACGGATTTTATTTGCACTACTAGATCTTGCAAGCTTTTACCGGCCGGGCCTAAATCCTTTGTACGTACATTGGCAAGAACCGTGTCGGAAAATTTGGCTACTTTGGACTGTGCGCCAGCACCAAACTGCATAACCATACTTTGGTCGGATATATTGATCTTTTTCGCAAAATCGTGGACGTGGCGCTGCTCTTCCGGGCTTAGCTTGGCAATAGCGAGTGCACCCGCGTCCTTATCTTCCGGAACGACGTGTGGTTCACCGTTATCTTCCACAATAATTTTGGCCACCTCGGCCTCGACTTCGTTACCTAAAACCAATTCAGGTAAATTGTTCATATAATTACCTCATTTCTATTCAACTTTTTCCAGTTTTGACAAGATTGCCATAAATTTTTTGCTACCGACGTCAGGGAACTCGACTGTAACTTCATAGTCCGCTCCTGCCGGTTTGATGGATACCACACGTCCGATTCCGTATTTTTTTTGTCGTATATTATCGCCTACTGTATAATTTGGCGGTTCTTTTGAGGTTGGTATATTGACAGTTGGTTTCGGCATAATCGTACCCGGTATAATTGTACCTGGTGTAAATGCTTTGCTGACAGATATCTTTGGCGAGGTGCGTTCCGACTTTGTGCCGGTACCGACGTTTAACAATTCCTCTGGAATTTCCTTTAAAAATTGTGATGGTGGGTTGTACTGCGTTTCGTTAAACATGCGACGTGAATGGGCGTGGGAGACGAAAAGCGATTTCATCGCCCGTGTGATGGCAACGTAGCATAACCTGCGCTCCTCTTCCAGTTTTGTCCTATCCGTGTCGTAAACGGCGCGGGAGGTTGGGAAAATGTTCTGTTCGAAGCCGATGAGGAAAACTGTATCAAACTCAAGCCCTTTGGAGCTATGTACTGTCATGAGGATGACAACGTCTTGTCCCTCACCGTCAAGTGCGTCAATGTCGGCTACCAAAGCGACTTCTTCCAGGAAGGATGCAAGGTCGGGGAACATCCCTTCTTTAGCGGCGTTTTTTTCAAATTCTTCTGCCTTTGTTATAATCTCCGTAACGTTGGCAATACGTTCTTTTGCTATATCCTTGTCTTTCTCAGATACCATTAGGTCGTTTATAAAATCCGTCTTTTCAAGCACTTCCCGTAGGACGGTTGATGCAGTTGCCCCGTCAGAGTAGGATGCAAATTCATCCATCAATTGCGCAAAAGCGGCTACACGCTTGCCATTGTACGGTAAACCGGGTATTTCAGCGGTGGACTGAAGGGCGTCGTAAAAAGACACCTCCATTTCGGAGGCGTATGCGGCGAGCCTGTCCTCCGTCTCGTCGCCAATGCCTCTGCGAGGCACGTTAAGTATGCGTCGCATGGATATATCGTCCAATGGGTTTACGATGGCCTTAAGGTATGCAAGAACGTCCTTAACTTCTTTGCGTTCGTAAAACCTAACCCCACCGACGACTTTATAAGGTATGTTCTCCCGTACCAGACGTTCCTCAAAAAGGCGGGATAAAGAGTTCATCCTGTATAGGATCGCGAAGTCACCGAAATTTTTGCCTTTTGCCGTTTGGCTCTTTATATGAGAGACGACGGAATGAGCCTCATCAATATCTGTCGCTGTCGCGCTAAGAGTGATGGCTGTACCGCTTTCGTTCTCCGTCCACAAGTTTTTGCCCTTGCGGCCAATGTTTTTTTTGATAACGGCATTGGCTGCGTCTAAGATGGTTTTGGTGGAGCGGTAGTTCTGCTCAAGTTTAATAACCTTTGCGCCGAGGAAATCTTTCTCAAACTCGAGGATGTTGCGGATATCCGCGCCGCGCCAGCCATAGATACTCTGGTCATCATCACCCACAACACAGATATTGCCGTATCCCTCGGCTAAAAGTTTTACAAGCCGGTACTGTGAAAAGTTCGTGTCTTGGTACTCATCCACGCTGATATAGCGGAAACGGTTGCGATACCTATCCAATACTGCCGGAAACTGCTCAAATAACTGGACAGTGCAGAAAATCAAATCATCAAAATCAAGCGCGTTTGCGGTGCGTAGGCGTTTTTGATAGGCGGTGTATAGGTTAGCCTGTTGGATGCCAAATATCTCGCCCGCCTCCTCCGCAGAACGTACGGCCTGTACGGGGGTGACGAGCCTGTCTTTCTTTTCCCCGATATAGCCTAAAATGCTTTTTGGGGGGAAGAGCTTATCGTTGATGTTCTGTTCCTTAATGATAGTACGCATTAGGCGCAGGCTATCATCTGAATCATATATCGTAAAATTCTTATTGTATCCCAAGCTATCGATGTCTCGGCGTAGTATGCGTACGCACATGGAGTGAAAAGTTGATGCCCAAACTGTGCCGCCTTCGCTTGAAAGCAAGTGGGCAAGGCGCTCTTTCATTTCACGCGCAGCTTTGTTAGTGAAGGTTATGGCAAGGATGTTGAAGGGGTTTATACCGTTCTGTACCATATAGGCAATGCGGTTGACCAAAACGCGCGTCTTGCCGCTGCCAGCGCCGGCAAGCAAAAGAAGCGGCCCGTCAATTGTCGTCACCGCTTCTTGCTGCATAGGGTTAAGTGTGTATAGTAAGTCAATCATATAGCTGCTTATTCCATTTTCTGGAGTAAAACCTCTAAGGCCTTTGAGAGCTGGACATCCTCCTCAAGCGTAAGTTGGGAGAGGCGGATGGTTAGCTCGATATCCATCTCTATCTCATAGTCCGGCGCAAGGCCGATACCGTTTATAACCGTGCCGTTTGGCGTAAAGTATTGTTCTACCGTTATGCGAATTGCGGATCCGTCGGGCATAGGAAGTAAGTTTTGTACAAGGCCTTTACCAAAGGAGTTCATCCCCACGAGGGTTGCCCTGTCATGGTCGCGTAATGCGCCGGCAAGGATTTCCGACGCGCTGGCCGACCCCTCGTTTATAAGCACGACTATTGGGATATCCAGGAAGTTGGCGGTGCTGCGCACGGGGCGTTGTACGCCGTTTCTATCCTCCGTGTACACGATTGTGCCGCGCGGTACAAGCCAATCCGCAATCTGAAGGACTTGCTGGAGAAGACCGCCGGGATTATTGCGAAGGTCGATGATAAGGCCTTCCATACCCTCGGCCTCAAGCTCTCTAAGTGCATCGCGGAATTGGCCGCTCGTAACTCTGTCAAAACGCGTGATGCGGATGTAGCCTATATTATTGTTGTCCGTTTCTTCAATCATTCTATGTGTCGTCGTCGGCACGGTGATGCGGGCGCGGGTGATCTCCCTCTCAAACGTCTCACCCGTTGATGGGCGGTAGAAAGTAACGGTGACTTCCGTGCCCAACGGGCCGCGTATCATGTCTACGGCTTGGCTCATCGTTTCTCCGAAAACGTCGGTGCCGTTAACGTTTATAATAGCGTCGCCGGGGAGGATGCCTGCCTCGGCGGCCGGTGTGTCCTCAAAAGGAACGATAACTATGATGCGGTTCGTCTCCGCGCAGGCAGAAACCTGTACGCCGATGCCGTAGAAAACACCCTCCGCCTCCTGCATAAAGGCTTGGAACTGCGCTTCGCTCATATACTGCGTGTACGGGTCGCCAAGTAAGTTGACTACAGCGCGGAATATCTGGTCACTTAGCTCATCCATATCGATGGGAAAGAGGTAAAACGCGTCGAGTGCGGCTAGGATATGGTCAATTTTCGCGCCGACGGTTTGGAAGGATTCTGGTTCGCGCCGGGATTGGGCGGCGACGGCACGTTCATCTGTATTAAGTATGCCAGGGAAGAAGATGGATAAACCGACGTAAACGGCAAGCATAATTACCATACCCGTAAACATACCGATGATGTAGTTTGTTTTCTTCATAATTTTTATTCCTCACATTTTACACGATTTAGCTCAATATTAAATATATTGGTTAAGCCTGACGTCTATGCCTTTTATTATAGATTACGGACGGTTTTGGCCGTCAAGCCAGGGCATTGGGTTTTCCGGCACGTTGTTGCGGCGCACTTCGAAGTGTAAGTGTGGGCCGGTTGAAAGGCCCGTCGAGCCGACAAGGGCGATGCGCTGCCCTCTTGTAACTGTATCGCCGCGGCTGACTAAATTTCGTGAGTTGTGGGCGTAGAGTGTGGATATACCGCCGCCATGGTAGATAATTACGAGGTTACCAAAGTTGCCCTGCACACCGCTGAATGTGACGACGCCGTCGTGCGCGGCGACGATGGGTGTACCGCTGGCTGCTCTTAGGTCGATGCCGTTGTGTGGGCGGCGAACCCTAAGTATGGGGTGAAGGCGGTTTGGGTTAAAGGGTGAGGTTATGTTGGAGCGAGGGACGCTTGGTATCGGCCAGGCCATGTATCCGTCAGGTTGGTTTGCCAGTTGTTGGCGGCGCAGCTCTTCCTCCGCGGCACGTATTGCCGCGTCTAGGGCGCGCGCGTCGGCGGCGTACTGGTCAAGCGAGGCTTGAAGGGTCGCCTCGCGCTCGCCAAGTTCGTACATTAAGGCGTTTTTGGCTTCTTCGGTAGCCCTAAGCTCTTCGTAGTAGCGCATTTGGTGGTACCGCAAATCCTCAAATTCCGCCTGCATATCCTCTACTTCCTGCTGGCGCACGGCAAGTACGTGCTGGGCCATGTGCAGGTTATCCATTAGCTGCCTGTCGTGTTCCGCAAGAGTGTTGATAAGATCCAAATTATTCCTTATTTCGTTAA
>WQWB01000002.1 GCA_009785555.1 Defluviitaleaceae bacterium
CGTTTTTATTTATTTCATAATCAATCTGGGCTGTATCTCCTGTTTTTATAAAAGTCAATCCGTGATACCACGCAATATCAGACAAGGCGTATTCAGGTCCTTCTGATATTTTACTGCCTAAAGTAGTATCAGTAACATTACCGGTTACAGGAATTTTATTAACGTTGTAATTAAAGTTCCATGCTCGCAAGTACATACCACCGTGTTCTGTTTTAAGATAACCGCATATAGAAACAATTATATCTTCCATGCAACTATGATATTCAAAATGTTTAGAATACTTGATAATCGACTGCATATCTTCACCGTCTAGTATTAATTTCAAATTTTATAACTTTTTTTCAGGCTGCTGCTTACAGCTCTTTCCTTGACGGCAGAAAAATCTTCCATAATATAGCCGACACGATTTTGAACAAAGGCTATGTCCTCTTCACAAAGGGCACATGACGGGTACATGCGGGATATTCGGCAGCAGTATATACCGTATAAAATCATTATATCGCGCAGTAAGTTATCCATAAAAATTATGTCATTTGTATACTGCTCATATGATGTCAAGATGTGAGGAGAGCAGTGGAATGACGCGCACATACTGTCGCCTTGTATCACAAGTTCAGTATTATAAGCATTGGCGCTGTCTTTCAACAATGAATGAATATATTCCGCAATACTTCTCATTTCATCATAATAATATCCATCGCTTAAAATACTCATTGAAGTATAAACCGCATATAAACCCATTTCGTACCCATTATATGTACCGCCGTATATAACCTCGTGATTTTCATAAAGCCGCATCAGATCCCTGCTGCCAAGCAGCGCAGTTACAGGCAAATCCCCGCCTGACAACGCTTTGCCAAGAACCGTCAAGTCTGCCTTTACACCCATAGTTTTTTGAATACTGCCAAGCTGCGTTCTATTCCCTGTAATAACTTCGTCAAAAATCAAAACTATATTATACCTGTCGCATAACTTCCTGACGGCATGTAAATAACCTTCGCCCGGCATTATACTCCCAGCATTTACCGCAATAGGTTCGGTAATCACTGCGGCAATTTCGTCATGGTACATATATAAGAAGTTTTCCAGCAATTCAATATCATTCCATTTCAAAACGGTTATCCCATCTCTAAGCGCGTTAGTCATACCCCCTTTAGAACAATGAGGATCATCGGCATTTATACTGGGATAAGGCAATGTTAGCGGGTTGTATCTGCCGCCTAAAATGTTATCGTGGTTGCCGTGATAATTCCCTTCAAATGTTACCACCCTTTTTCTACCTGTATAAGCGCGCGCAAGCCTCATCGCGTTTTGTATGGTTTCCGTGCCGCTCAGCCCGTACCGAACCATATCAGCGCCAGGTACATTACGCAATATTGCTTCACTGCATAGGTATTCGATGTCCCGTTTCTTTACCGTACTCCGTATATAATCGTATCGGTTATTAAATTCAGCATTGTTTATGCCAAAAATCATCGCACCTGATCGAACAGATAAATCCAAATACTCATTGCCATCGTAATCTAACAGCCTTGAGCCACTTCCGCTTGCAAATTTTATTGCGCTCGGTTTATACTTAAAATTTGAATGTGCAGCGTTTGGTATATATTTTGACAGCGCGCTTGCATATTCACTGGTTTTTTTTAGATTATATCTTCTCATAACGGCTTATAAAATATATTCGAAGTTTATGGTATCGTAGCTTACCATATTTTTGTTGAGCACCTTGGGATTCCGCAACAAATACCTCATCCTGTCAAACAGTACCTCCGGGTTTATCCTGCCGCCGTTACCATCTTCATTAGCCAAGCAAAAACTAGATGTAAAAGGTACATAACTTAGAAAAATACGCAATTTTTCATCCGGCGTGACTATCCAGTGAGGTGTATTCCTACTGAAAACAATTATATTTGGTATACGGAACAAGCCGGAAATATGACCAAAAACACTGTCAACCCCTACGTGCATATCCATGTTTTTAATAATATTAATAAGAGACAACAACGGTTCGCCACTCATATCTATTACGTTGTTAAAGTTTTTATCTGGAAAATTACACAGATTTATAACGCCTATACCGTTTCTTTCGCATAAATCTATGAAACTCTGTGCGAATTCATAATTCCAGCTTTTTTTATACGGGATTCTAGCGTTCCGCAATTCTGTTTCGTCTGTATCTGTAGCAAATTGCACGGTAATAATATGTTTGTATCTGGTTCTGAGCATATCGACAAAGAACTTGCTTTTCTCGTCCGTTGGATATTCATTATTAATTTTATCTATAGCTTCTTCCATCCCATCGACCATAAGCTGTTTTGATATAAGGCGTGATATATGAAGCTTTGTTTCCTTTTTTAATATATCGAAACTAAGAAAGTCACAAAGAGAATATATATCATTGTCACTTTCCAATATATCAAGCAGTGAACCGAACGAGTCTATCATTTGCTGGCTTAAATGATTAAATTCGGGAAGTAGTTCCGTCAAAACATCATAAGAAATATTCCTAAGATGTATAATGTTATATTTCTGATATGGTTTTTTCGCACGGAACTGCTTAAGGACGGGATATAACATTATACTGTCGCCATATGTTATCCAAGGAGACAAATAGATATAGGCTTCTTTCCCCTTAATTCTATCATTATTGTTTCTGTCTCTATCCGTATTTTTTTTGTAAAACAATATGGAATAACTAGCGGACGTCTTGTAAACACTCTGCCTTTCGTACCCGTCCGGAATAATGCTGGATACTAAAATCGTTTTTTGGTATACATCGGTGTCGCATTCAAAAGACTTAAAAAACAAAACAGCATACTCATATTTATGATATTTAAATTCACTACACCCCAATGTTTTTGTATATTGCCTTAAATCATCGGCACTACTCATTTGAATAAAATATTCTCCGTTAATAACTTCCGGTTTTGATTTTAATCCATCTATAAAATTGTCATCATTTTTTATGTAGCAAATTATAAAAGCCGCTTCGCAAATGTCAAATGCTTTTTTATAGACTTCATATACATTTTCTTTCCCACACATAATCGCATATAATCTTGCGGAGGATAAAAAAAACTTCAGCTCTTTAATCGAATTCAAATATTCATTGCTTTGGCAAACAATACTCATGACGAACCCCCATTCCGACGTCTAATTCTTATTTATTTTGTCAATAAAATAATCTTCTATGACAAGATAATGGATGCCGCTGTTCAAAAAACTCTCGACCGCTTGCAAGGGGGTTTCCACAATGGGTTGACCTTTAATGTTGAATGATGTATTCAAAAGGATGGGAATCCCGGTTATTTTTTCAAAGGCTGATATTAGTTCATAAAACACCTTGTTTTCGTCTCTTGAAACCGTTTGCAATCTGGCAGTTTGATCCACATGGGTAACGGCACCAAGCTTTTCCGCGTACTTTTCTTTTACACTTGCAACATACAGCATAAAAGGATTGTCCTCAAAATCAGTATCAAAATACTCACTGACCTTTTCACGCAATACCGCCGGGGCAAAAGGCCGGAACGGTTCGCGGAACTTGACAAGGTTATTTAATATATCCTTCATTTCGTTAGGCATCGGGTTGGCCAGTATGCTGCGGTGTCCTAATGCACGCGGCCCAATTTCCGAACCCTCGGTAAACCAGCCTATAATTTTGTTTTCCGCAAGCATTTTTGCCGTTTTTTCATACAACTGATCGGCCGGCATCTTACTCCACCTTAAAACCCCGCTATATCTACTCAACGTCTGCTCTATCTCTACATTTGTATAGGCTCGACCAAGAAACGGATAAATAAAACGGCTGTTCATTTCATCTTTATTGTTGTATTGATAATGTGCGTAAATAGCCGCACCATAAGCCAAGCCCGAATCTCCGGCAGCAGGGAAGATAAAAACGTCTTCAAACTTTGTCTTTTGTTTAATTTTCCCGTTTAATACACTGTTCAATGCAACACCACCGCCGTAACTTAGACTCTTACAGCCCGTCTTTTCATATAAGTGATTTAATATACAAAAAACAAGCTCTTCTAAGATTACTTGACCTGTGCAAGCTATATCCGCCTTTGTTTTCAGAATATCAGAATAATATGCTTCTTTATTATTTTTAATAATATAAATCAACTGATTATAAATTCCATTGATATCAATTTTGACAGCTATATCTTTTCCTTTTTCGCCAACTGTTATAAATTCTTTTATCCTGTCGTAGTAAATGGGCCTACCGTAGGGTGCAAGCCCCATTGTTTTTCCTTCTTCAAGCAAATTGAATCCTATCATATATGTTATAAGGGAATAGAAATCGCCTATTGAGTTATCGGTAAGCGTTAGCCTGTCCATGCCGCTTTTATGCCTGAAATCATAAGGAAGATAGGCATATTTTTCATTTCTTGTACCCAAATAATCGGTATATAAATTTTCCTGCCCCCATATAGAATTAAAAATAGTGATTTTATTGTCTATTGCAAAGCCAAGCGAAATTGTGTTGGACTGTCCGTCCGAATAATGGTCTCCCGCACCATCCGCAACAAAAACTGCACTGTCTTTAAACCCAGAACCGTAATATGAAGCGGCGGCATGAGCCATATGGTGATTTACTCGCATAATATTAGCATAATATTCTCTATCCGCGAAAGCCGCCATACCCCATTGGTTGTTTGATACAATAATACCAATATCATCAATCGACAACCCGTTGGCATCTAAACAATACTGTATTCCCCCAAGTAAGGCCGACCTCAGCCCGCCACTGTGTTTTTCACGTGATACGCGTTCTTCCTCAATATATGTTATTATTTTTTTATCTTTTAGTAAACAATATGAAAAATCATGCTGTGAACCACCAATACCTAATATGTACATTAATAACCACCTTCTCTAAATTTAATTACATACTCAACCAGATCGTCTAAACCAAAATCATTGCCGAGAACCAAATATTCGTCATCAAAATAAATTCCATATTCTCTTTCAATTTCAACCAGTACTTTTAAGAATGCAATTGAATTAATCTGATACTGAACAAATGGCTCATCAAAATCTGTATCTTCGGGCATATCACCTGTATATATAAACTTGGAAATCATAAAATCTTTAAGTTCTTTATGTTGCATAAAAGCTCCCTTTCCTTTAAGTTAGATTTTTTATAAGTACGCCGCTTCCTATCCCGCCGCCGCCACAAAGTACAGCCACTCCATAAGCAACCGAATTTCTTTTTAGATGATGCAATAAAGTAATGCAAATACGCAGGCCAGTACTGCCCAGAGGGTGTCCCAGCGGTATACTTCCACCTCCAATATTGATAATTTCTGGATTCCACTTGCTTTGTTTCAAACATATGCACATTTGCGCAGCATACGCTTCATTGCATTCTATCAAATCTATGTCGTCTTCTTTGATTCCCGAAATATCCAATAATTTGTTAAACGCTTTGTGGGGTGCAAGACATATACTACCCGGGTCTACACCAATAACTACAGATGAGATTATCTCGGCTTCCGGCTGTATTCCATATTTTTCACATGCTCGTTCTGACATCAAAAGCACCGCACTTGCTCCGTCGTTTATGGACGTTGCATTTTTCTTTGTTATTGTGCCATCCTCACAAAACAACGGAACGTTCTTTTCAGAATCCAATAAATGTTTGTAAAACTGTATGTGTTCATCTTCATTAAAAATTGTATTGTCTGCAAGCCTAACAGGCTCTATCTCATCCTTAAACCATCCATTTTTTTGTGCATATCTCGCTTTTTCATAGCTCTTCACAGAGTAATCATCCTGTTTATTTCTGCTGATGCCATACTCTCGTGCGGCTGTTTCTACAGCTAAGCCAATATTGTCTAAATAGCTCGCATCCCTTAAATCATTTAGCGTTTTTGTACTGTTTTTTATATTCATATAGGCATTTTTCAAAGAATACGGCGACTGGCTCATGTTTTCTGTTCCACCAACCAAAATAACATCAGCAGCACCGATAATTATATTGCGGCTTGCAATTATTAAAGCTTCCATGGAGGATGCGCAAGTCCTGCCGATACATACCGCGGGTATATTTGCCGGTATGCCTGCTGATACCAATGCTTTTTTGGCATAGCTGTGCGGTTCTTGAGAAAAGCAACAACCTGCAACAAAATCATTTAGCTCTGCGCCTATCTTCCTGCCAGGTATATCTGCTTTATTTAGCAGCGCCCTCACTGCTTCCGCCAAAATATCTTTCTCAGCCATATTTGATAAAGACCCTGCCGGACTTCCTATAGGGGTCCGGCAGCATTTGGCCATATATACTTTTTGCATTTAATACCACCTTGTACTTAAGAAATTACACCCTACATTGCGTTTTCAATTATTTCAACAGCTTGAATCAAACATTTTTTTTCCTTCAACCAAACAGCATCAATCTTTTGGATTATTCTTTCCCTCATAATTTTTGTTTCTCCCCAAAGTACGCATTTCAAAAAATTATTTTTTAGATTTTTCCATGCAGTTTCCAGCTCCCTCATCTCATTTGCAAACATTAAAAAAGTTTCTCCGCCAACATAATTTTCTATAAAACATGTATATAAATACCTGGAGCCGGAAATTATATAACCTACCATCGAATCTAAATCAGAGACCCATGCTCCGCCGCTTACATTTGAAGAATATTCCGCCGCAATCGATTCTGCCAAACTAACCTTTTCCTTAAATATTTCAAATTGCAAATCAACATTATATTGCAATATTTTATTGTATGATAATATCAATGCATATAGCTTATCAGGTTTAACAAGGGTTTTAGGGGTATTCATATAGTGCATTTTTGTTATTTTCAAATTATTGGCGTATATTTTTTGAACTTTATCGCTATATGTCGGGTCAACCACGGTTGCAATATCATCTTTTATCGATTCAATCACAATAACATGATCATTTGTTATATTATATCTTGGAATCCATTCAAAATTATTGCAAGAAAGTTCAACCATTATAGGTCCTTGATTTTCTATCAATTTCTTAAGTCCGTCTATGCCACTATAATCTGCAGATATAAATCGTATGCCAAATATCTTTGAAATTTCTTCTTCTATATTATCATGAAAAGCCCTTAGACAGCCTCCTATAGTATCTGCTCTTGCTTCATCATAAGCAAATGTAAAAAACGAATGAAAACACAGGGCATAATCAACCCTTTTTTTACTTAGTAAATACATCAAGCAAGCTCCTGTACAACCCAACCCTCTTAACGATACCATTGTTCCCTCCAAAGCTATCTATCATCTGTAGAATCTTTCCTTCATTTTTTTAACACTCAGATAATTTTCTATATAATCTTTAACCGCTTGGGAAATTTCGCTAAATTGCTTTTTATAACCAATGTCCTGTAATTTTTTTAGGTCTGCGCATGTATACACTTGATAACTTTCAGATACTTCTGGCGGTAATTGCGAAAAAGAAATTTCACATTCTTTATTTAATAAAGAACTTACCATTTCTACTATATTGAGAAACGGCGTGGTTACACCTGTACCAACATTATAAATGCCGTTAAATTGCTTGTTGCATATAAAATACCATATTACATCCAAAACGTCATTTATATAAATAAAATCTCTTCTTTGTAATCCTTTTTGGTACTGACCATTAACATCATAAAGAATTATTTTGCTATGCCGCGAAACAGATTGGTATACATGATAAATAAAACTAGCCATATTCTGCTTATGATATTCATTAGGCCCAAAGACATTGAAAAGCCTTAATCCAACCCACTGAGGCGGAGTAGCCTTTGCAGTCAAAACATATCTGTCCAGCAAAACTTTTGAAAGCGCATATGGACTAGAAGGCTCTGTTTCGGCATCTTCCACGAAGTTTTGCAGAGAACCGTAAACCGAAGCTGAGCTTGCATATATAAACCTAACGCTATGTTTTCTGCACCATTCAAATAATTCTGTACTGTACATATAATTGTTTTGGAAGATGCCGTCTACGTCCGTGTTTGTAGTAGAACTATATGCTCCAAGGTGTACAATCACACTGCCGGCAGGAGGTTTTATGGCTAATATTTTTGCTTTATCCATTATCATATTAAATTTTAAATTCAGTAAGTTCTTCCATTTTTCGCCTATTAGTCTGTCTTCAACAACACAAATATCATTAATACCCATTTTGTTTAAAAATTTTACTAAGCAGCTTCCAATAAAACCTGCTCCACCTGTTATGAAATACAAAAAATCACCTCCATGCCGAAAGCGGCAATAATTCTAAATTATTACTCCATAGAGTTTTATAAAGGCTTGCGCGATGCCTAGCTCTGCTTTGAAATAATTCCTCTATATTAAATAAACCTAATTTCTAATAATCTCGTCCGCTAAATCAGCAATCGTAAAAGCAGATCCAACTTGAAAAACTCTTTTAAATTTAATACTTAAACCTATATCAATATCGCTTTTTTTATCACCGATTAGATACGATGATAAAAAATCAATATTGTAGTCCTTGCCTGCCTTGTAAATCAATCCAGGTTTTGGTTTTCTGCAATCACAATCTATACTGTACGGCAGTACAGTACCTAACGGATAAGGAAGGTGCGGGCAGATATAAAAAGCGTCGATACTTGTGTTTTCCAGAGTTTTTAACCGGCAATTCAACGCGTCGTTAAACTGTTTCACGTCACTTAAAGTGCAGTAACCCCTAGCTACACCGGATTGATTTGTTACAACTATCAATAAAAAACCCGCGTCCTTTAACTTTTTCAAGGCCTGCGGTACATTTTTTATAAACATTAAATCAGAAACATTCCATGTGTATCCCGTATCAATATTAATTGTGCCGTCCCGGTCGAGGAAAATAGCACTATTCTGTAATTTCATTTTCCAGAGCCTCTATTAGAATGTGAAATAACGAAATCGTCATTTCTTGTATTACCTGCGTATTATCAGATGGTATTTTAAGTATATTGTCAACTATTCCGCTTGCCTCCCCGTCTTTTGAACCTGTTATCAAATAATTCTGAATACCCAATGCTTGTGCAGTTTGTATGGCTATAACAATATTTTTAGAATTTCCGCTGGTACTAAGAGCAATAAGCAAATCATTCTTACTTCCGTAAGCCTCAATCTGACGCCTGAAAACGTCATCGTAGGAATAGTCATTGCTTAGGCATGTTAAAACAGAAATATCGCTGCACAATGCCAGTGCCGGCCATGCGCCCCTATCAACAGTCAAGCGCCCTACAAATTCGCTCGTTATATGAAGGCAATCTGCCGCACTACCTCCGTTACCGCACAAAAGCAACTTGCCTCCCAATGACAATGCAAACAATATAGAATGGTATAGATTCTGCACTTCTTTATGCATTGCCGCGTTACCCAGAATATTTGAATATACAGCACCTCGCGCGTCAAGCATTTCAATTATCTTCGCCATGCAAATACCCTTCTTTCGTATTTTTTATACTACAAAAGTTCTAGTTAGAAACAAAGTTCTTAACTGCAAAAATTAAAAAATTACAATTGAAAATAAGATACCGTTCTTAGCCGAAATAGCTATAATAATCAATAATATCTGTTTTTGAAACTGTTGCAGTACCCATTTTTGATACACTTATACCTGCGACAAAAGACGCAAAGTTTCCTGCCTTGATAACATCTGTTCCAGAGGCGCAAGCAACAGCAAGAGCAGCCAAAGTTGTATCGCCTGCCCCGGTTACATCTGCAACAGCTTCACCAAAAGGCGGTATGATTTTTAAGCCTGTATCCTTTCCAAAAATGACACCACCATTTTTACCCGTCGTCACATATATGTAGTTAAAACTTCCTTCCTCCAAAACTGTTTTACATATATCTGACAGCATTTCCAAATCATCAGCCGAAACATTATGCCCAGTAAATTCAGAAAGCTCTTTCAGGTTCGGCTTGATCATGTAAGCACCGGAATATTTGTAAAAATCAGATTTAGGATCGACTATAATTTTCTTGCCTTTTCCGATAAATAAATCAATTATTTTTTCTATAAGCGAACGTTTACAGAATCCTTTTTTATAATCGGATACAACGAGCAAGTCATACAATTCTATATTTTTACTAATTAAATCAAAAACCTTTGTTTCTGCCATTTCGTCAATGACGCATATATATTCATTATCAATCCTTAACAGAGGGTGACCGCTTGCAACCAGCCTTGTTTTTTTTGTGGTTGGCCTGTCATTGACTGTCAATAAATACTCACAGGGGTTATTTAAACTGTTTAACATGGCGGCTATATCCATGCCATCCTTGTCATTTCCGACTACACCGCACAAATGCGCATTTACTCCCAATGATTTTATGTTGTTGAAGACATTAGCTGCCCCGCCCAACCGAAATTCACATTCAACAGGTAAAAATACAGGAACTGGTGCTTCAGGCGACAATCTTTCAGCTTTGCCGAATATATATTTATCACAAATGATATCACCTAAAACTAACATGGTGCAACTTTCTAGACTATCATCATATATATCCTCTATAAATACCATACTATCCAATTATGCCCTTCATTGATTCACACTAAGTGTCTTATTTTAATGCCGATTTGGTACCTTACTGATAATCTCTAAGCCGACTTTCATTTCACATACCCGACCCATCATCCTGACCTCAACAACCGCCTCTGATTTATGCCGGTATATTTTTTTTATTTGACTTTCAAATCCTTTTAACGGACCTTTTGTTATCACCACTAAATCATTTTCAATAAATCCCTGCGACATCTCAATACAATACTTATTATTGTATAACCTCATAAAACTTTTCCGTTCATCATTCATCATTTCAAAGCCAGAACAATTTTCGCTACCACATTCATTTCCATGTCTAAGCAGTTTAAACGTATTTTGTGACAGAAGGATAAACGGCTTTATGGTTAAATAGAAATCCTTTCCTTCGAATATCGTTTCAATGAAAACGTATCCGGGGAAAGTTTCCTTTTTTTCTAATTTCATCATGCCATTTTTTTTGAAATAAGTGTCATACATTGGTATAAACGGCTGTAAACCGTCAATCTTCCAAACTTGCGATATCTTGTAAGCAGTTTGCTGTTCATAACCCGTTTTCACGAATAATACATACAAGTGCATTTCCATTCCATCTCCTTATTTAAGGCGCATGACTCAATTTGGCATAGCTTCGCCCTTCCCGTCTGCCTTTGGCTTTACAGCATACAGGTTAATGCGTCAAATATATAATCCTAGCCTAATCCGCCGCGACCCTCCGACGTCCGGTTTTAAGCAAGTGTTTCAACTATACTTTATACTTTTTTACTAAAAAATAAAACCATCTTTAGTATTTTATTAATATACACTATGGTTGTCAATAAAAGCAAGTTACAAAGTGTTTTAATTTCATACTTATTTATGATATGATTTTTACGAGGTGAGGAAATTGAATAAAAAAAAGATAGAATTTAATGAATTTGATATTGCAGTTGGCAGCCGGATTCGAAGCCAACGTGAGAAACTTGGATATTCAAGAGAAAAACTTGCTGAGTTTGCAGATATGAGTATTAATTATCTTGGAGAAGTTGAAAGAGGCGTCAGAAAAATATCGGCATATAAGCTGGCTCGCCTATCTGTAGCTCTTGGCGTTACAACCGATTATCTTTTATTTTCTGTAAGGCATGGTGAAAAATATGAACCATCGATAAACTTTTTACGTGTTGAGTTTGAAAGTATTATTGAAAAATTTATTAAAGTAGTTGGATTTGAAGAACATTAATAGAAACACTCAAATTTGAACTTATATCCTTAATTGTATTTATCATTATTACACTGCTTTTTAATCTGTGAAATACAGTACAACTAATATCTTACCACTGTTAAACAACTAATATTATAATAACTCAAAGTGCTGATGATACCATGCAAAAATAACATGTGCTGTTAAGCAAAATAGACCGTAAGAAACTCAAGATGATATTGCTATTAAATAAGTGTTTTCTATGGAAGAAAAGACACAAGCGCAGATACTTCAAGATTCGGACAAAACAGGCGAACGGAGACCGGATCGCAGACAACATAAGACCATTACAAGCCAAACTCATGAATCAACTCTCCGGAGATGCTCATACTTTTTAATCTGCATAATGCTTTCCTCTGCAGATCCATAACTCAAGAGGTTTATGCTGCCGTACCAAAAACGAGACGCTGGACATTTGGCTTGTAACAAAATTTAAGCTATTATGATACAATAAAGTTATGGATAAATATAACAACATTAAGAAATACAATGCGACAACTTTCAAATCTATGACAGAAATATCGCCTTCAACATTTGAAGAAATAATAGGGGTCACCAAAACAACCTATGCTAACAAACACAAGCTACCTTTCTATGTTTGATATTTTTTGTGCTTGGAACAAACAAGCGATTAAACTCAAAAACGGCGAAATAACCAAGGATGAATATAATAATTGGCGATACAACCACCCCAAAACCGAGGTTAAATATAGCAAAGCTACACTTTTCAATGGACTAAATAATGACCATATAACCTCCAAAACTTTTAATGAAATTTACATCATAGTTCCTACACCTGGAAAAAGATGTCAATATACACCACATCAGGAACTATTCCAGAGCAAGTCCAATTACCGATAATAATTAACTGGAAACATCCTCAATTTACTTGTTTGTAGTCAATAAAAAAGAGCTAACCGGCGTTCAAAAGCAGTTAGCTCTTTTCATATGGATTTATAAGCAATGTTGCCAAATTGATGCCACGACGGTTATCGACAGGCTACAAACTCTGTAAAATCAACATTCTTTACGCAGGTTTTCTTACTCCCATTCAATAGTCCCTGGCGGCTTGGACGTGATATCGTACACGACACGCCCAACGGCCGGTACCTCGGTAATTATCCGCGCTGATATCCGCGCCAAAACGTCGTGAGGGATAGGGGTGTATGTGCCGGCCATAAAATCCTTCGTATATATGGCGCGCAGGGCGATTACCGCGCCGTAGCGCCGCTCTCCTTCCGCGGACACGCCGACGGACGATAGGCCGGTATGCACGGCAAAATACTGATCAGGACGCGTAACCAGCGCAAGCACGGAGTGCTGACCAGATACTGGTATCTGCTCAAGCTTTTCTACTTCCCCACGGAAAATTGCATCAGCTTGGCGTAAAACGCATAGCTTGTCCTCCGTAACCTCGCCCAATACGCGCACGGCAAGGCCGGGGCCGGGGAACGGCTGGCGTGCGTAAAGATGCCTGGGCAGACCAAGGACTTTGCCAACCTCACGTATCTCCTCTTTAAGAAGGCCCGCAAGCGGTTCTACCAAACCAGTGAAGCCGATATCCTCCGGCAGACCGCCCACGTTATGGTGGGATTTTACGAAGGCCGCGCCTTCCTTGCCCGATTCTACAATATCGGCGTAGTTTGTACCTTGCGCTAGAAAGATTACGTCCTTTAGCTTCGCGGCTTCCTCGTTAAAAACAGCTACAAACTCCGCACCGATGATTTTGCGCTTTTCCTCCGGGTCTGAAACGCCCGCCAGCTTCGCCAGAAAGCGCGCGCCAGCGTCCACGCGGATAAAGGTTAGGTCTTTACCTGCGAAGGCCGCCTCGATCTCGTCGCTTTCGTTAAGGCGCATGAGGCCGTGGTCCACATACACGCTAACTAGCTGACCGGGGATGGCCTTTGTAAGAAGCGCCGCACAGACGGACGAGTCCACCCCGCCGGACAGGCCAAGCAAAACGCGTTCTTCCCCCACTTGCTCACGGATTTTTTTGCATTGAAGTTCTATAAAAGCTTCGACGGTGCTTTCGGTTTTCGCTAAACGGTCTTTTATCATTTGAATGCTCCTCACACTGCAATATTTATACTCTTTGTTTGAATTTTTATACCACGCCAACATAACTTTCCGTATAATTTAACACTGCCAAATACCCTCCGACAGCGTATTTATTAAAATATCCTGTCAGCTCCGATATATATGTGCCATAATTTTCATCATTTTCCTTAAGGGCGTACGATGCAGAAAGAGACCGGCCAATAAATCCGTCTAAATCAAAGACAAGGTCGTTTTTAAATATTTTGTGTTCGTATGCGCCTATAAAGAAACCATTAAAATCGCTCTCTCTTCCAATTCCGCCGCCGAAACCCTTAAAGTTAGGACAATATTTTTTATTAATTCTATCACATTCTATTACCGATATATCGCTATAATCGCGGATGTTCCATACGAGGACCACTTTGCCGCCCGGTTTTATGATACGCCCGCATTCCGCCTTAAATTTTATCTGATCAAACCAATGGTATGCCTGAGCAACAGTGATGAAATCGACACTTACCGCCGCAAGTGCCGTGGCCTCGGCCGTGCCGTTTATGGAGATGAAGTTTTTATAGGAACTTAATTCTTTTTCCGCAACGGTTCTCATATCACCGTTTGGCTCAACGGCAAGGACTTTACTGCCGATATTTAATAGCTGCCTCGTAAAAATGCCCGTGCCGGAACCCACATCAGCGACAGTGACAGCATCGTTTACACCGACGGATGTACGCAAGTATTCAATAAACCCCGCGGCGTACGTCGGCCGGTACTTTGCATATATACCGCCCATGCCTTCAAACTTCGCTTCGTTCATATTTATCTAACCTCCTGCCGTAAATTGTATTGTAGTTTAAGCAACTCCCAATATCCCGGCACAAGGTCAATTCTCAGATCATCAAACAGAAAGCATTGTTGCGGGCAGCCGCAGTACTCAACTCCATCAAACTTCCATTTGAATGAATGAGTACAGTTGCCGCCGCCTTTAACCTTATTACAGCACCCGGGGTGGTCTTTCTTAAATTCGTTCCGCACGGTATCAGGCATCGCTAAAATGCCGCTCATGGATTTATCAACTTTTGGTAATTTTAAGGAAAGCCTGCCGTACAGCGTCCTCGCGATCCGGGCCGATTTATAAAAATACTCACCCGCCGCATTGGCTATATTGAATTTTATATCAGGATAACATGTGGAATAATCGTAAAACGTTATGGCGAAATCACGCATTTGCCGTGATTGTTCCGTTTGGTGAATATTATCAACAACCCATTGCCTAAGCGGGATTTTTGCGCGGTCGGCAGTGATTTTATAATCAAAATGAAACCATGCTTGCCAACCTTCAAACGGGCTATTTTCGCTCTTTGCGGAACTTGATTTTATTTTACGGACGGCTAAACGTGCGGCAATTTCCGAAAACCAAAGTGTGTCCCAGCATTCAAAATACAGTTTCATCGTATTCATCATAACCGGATCATCTGGATATTCTACGTCAAAGGTTTCAATATTTTTACTGAAAGGTTTACCGTTAAAATTAGAAAAGACAAAGCCAAACTCAGTTAGGCGTAATAGGACTTTTTCATACTTGGGAACAGGGCGTTGTATTTCAGCTTCCTCACGGTTACGTCCTTTAATTTGTTTAAGGAAGTCTTGGACGGGAACGGTCAGGGTATTATTATGTAAATGCGCCGACTTAAAGAGCGCAAACAACGTATCCACCGCACGGCTGACCGTACGGTTACCTGCTTTAATAACGTCGCTATCAATTTCTTCGACAGGTACGAGCTTACAGCCGTATCCTTCCGGATTTTTTGCAATATCGCGGTATATGCTTTTGGCAAGCTCACAAAACTGCGTAAACTTTTTCGAGAAATCAATAGGCAAGCCGCTTGCAAGCGGGTAATCCTCCGGTATTGGAAGGATTGTATTTGCGATTCTTTCCGCATGTTGTTGGCAATAATATTTGTATCGGCAAGTATATTCCATTTAACTCCCTAGAATTAACCCTTTTAAGATAAATGTGTCAATGCCTATAAAAGCTACCAGGGCTAGTAAATAAAACGAGAAATATTTCAGCCTTGCTTTCTTTATAAGTACGAACACAAGATTTATCGCCAAATAACCGGACAATAGGGCAGCGAGGAATCCGAAGCCTAAAAGCATCCATTGCTCCGCTTCCAACACAATGTATCCTGTCAATAACCCACGCCCCTCTAACGCCGTTGCTCCAATAATGGCGGGGATTGACAGGAGGAAGATAAACTTTGCCGCATCCTCCCGCTTTAGTTTGCGGAAGAGCGACCCAGTCATCGTCGCGCCTGAGCGGGACACGCCGGGCAGGATGGCGACGGCTTGAAACACGCCGATAGTCAGCGCGTCCGCCGCGTTGATATCCTTCATCTCTTTCGTAAGGTGCGTTGGACGCACCGCATCCGCATAAAAAAGAATCAGAGCGGTAAAAAGGAATGCACCCATTAGGAAAGGCATGGACGTGCGAAACCAGTCCATGCGGCCGGACAGGAATATGCCAGCTGGAATAATGGGGATTGTAGCTATCAGAAGCGAAGCCGTAAGCCTAGAAAACGGCTTGCTAATTATCATCCATAAATCTTTGCGCAAAACGAATATTACGGACACAAGAGTCCCCAAATGGAGGACAATATCAAACAAAAGCGGAAACCCATCCTCCGGGTGGTAGCCGAAGATATTGTGGAAAACGGCTAGGTGGCCGGAGCTTGATACAGGGAGAAATTCGGTAACCCCTTGCACTATCCCCAGTATAACTGCTTGTAATGGACTCATTCATACCTCTATGTGATGTCTTATATTATAATGTTATAGAGGAATTACTTTGAAGTAGTGTCAAAATTTAGCTTGTTAAGATTTTGATACTACTTCAAAGTAAAGCTGGGCAACACGCAAGTGTCCCAGCTTGTTCGTAGAATAGTTACGTATGTAACTATTCTACGAACATTCCTCTATATGTCTTAATGCCAAGGATATACCTTCGACCGCCTTACCTGTGCCCGCGTAAAATCTGCCCCACCGACGATTATCTTATCCTCATCGACAAGCGTAAGCGTCCACCGTTCCTCATCGCCCACTCCCGATCCCGGCAGTAAAATAACAAGTTCGCCGCCATCAACATTCCAGCTAAAGATTGCGAAAAGGCCGCCCCAAGAACGAATACCGGATCTATCTAGGTTGAAGGTATAGTACCCGCCAGCCCAATTCCATGTGCCTATTAGGGCAATGGTGCTTTCACACATATACGGTGCATCGCCTATCCTTACGAACAACGCCCCGCCTATGGTTATAAGCTCTTCTTCTAAAGAAACAACAACCCAGCGTTCGTCCCAATCATCGTCAATCTCAAGCACTACTAAGCTGCCGTCCATATACCAGTAAAATTCGTTTCTAACGCCGCTCCAGTCGCGTCTGCCCGTACCATCCCGGTTAAATATATAGTAACCGAAGTCCCAAATCCATTCCCCATACAAAGTCGATGTTAAAACAGGTGCAGGTGCGTCGCCTATAGGAAGAGCGTTTAGTTCTCCGCCCAAAACAGCCGTCAAATCAATACGCGACGACGGTACGGCGAAATTAAGAGCTTGATTTCCATTTCCAAAATACATAAATGACGTAACGCCCACTAATCGACCGTAAGTATCAAACAACGCGCCACCACTCGAACCCGGGGACGTTGGTGCTGTATGTTGAATTATATCGTGAACTACATATATATCATCCGAAATGAACTCAGGAACAAACCTAGAAACAATGCCCGATGAAAAAGTATTATGGTGTCCGCGCGGACTTCCGATGGCGTAAACGCTGTCACCTATATTTAACCCGGAATAATCCCCAATGCTTACAAAATCGAATGTCCGCCTGCCGGCCACGCGTATAATCGCCAAATCGTTATCAATATCGTATGAGTAATAACCTAAAATATCAAACTCACGCCCGTTATGCGTTAAGATAAAAGCGTATGGCGCACCCACGATAACATGATGGTTTGTTACGGCGATTCCTGTCTCACAAACAAAGAAACCGCTACCCGCATGATAAAACCATTCTCCGCAGGTTGAGGTATATATGGCAAACACAGCGTTTGCATTTTGGGCAAAAATTTGCGGCGGCGTTAGAGGAGCAGCTTCCGTAATTTCTGCTGATACCGATTTTGTGGCAATAATTAAACACATCAAAGCAAAAGCGGAAATAAGAGCTTTTTTCATAAGCATTCTCCTTTCATGCAGCCGTCAAATACAGTTTGCTTTTGCAACAAACTGGCGAACTCAGTTCGCCCCTACAACAATCTGGCGAACTCAGTTCGCCCCTACAACAATCTGGCGAACTCAGTTCGCCCCTACAACAATCTGGCGAACTCAGTTCGCCCCTACTTGGCGTATTCGCTATGTCTGGTTTCTCTGATTAAATTGACTTTGATCTGGCCGGGATATTGCACTTCGTCCTCAATCTTCTTCGCCACGTCGCGCGCAAGCCAAACGAGGCCGGCGTCGTCCACCACCTCGGGGATGACAATAAGGCGCAGTTCTCGCCCAGCTTGGATGGCAAATGACTTTTCAACGCCATCAAACCCGTCCGCAATCTCTTCTAGTGTATGCAGGCGTTTGATGTATGATTCCACCGTTTCGCGCCGTGCGCCAGGTCGTGCGCCGGAAATTGCGTCCGCGCATTGAACGATTACGGATATCATGCCTTGCGGCTCCACGTCTCCGTGGTGCGCCTCCACGGCGTTAAGGATTATCGGGTTTTCCTTGTATTTTTTAAGGAGAGCGACGCCCAAAGAGACGTGCGTTCCTTCATGTTCGTGATCCAAAGCCTTACCTATATCATGGAGAAGACCCGCGCGTTTCGCCATCATCACGTCCGCGCCGACCTCGGCGGCTATAAGCCCGCTAAGTATGGAAACCTCCACAGAATGGCGCAAAACGTTCTGCCCGTAACTAGTACGGAACTTCATGCGGCCAAGCAAACGCACAACTTCGTTGTGAAGATTATGGACGCCCGTTTCATAGCACGCGGCTTCGCCTTCCTGGCGGATATTCGCCTCAACTTCTTTTTTGGCTTTCTCCACCATTTCCTCTATACGTGCTGGATGTACGCGCCCGTCGATGATAAGCTTCTCAAGTGCAGTCTTTGCGATCTCACGTCGCACCGGGTCAAACCCGGAAAGTATTACAGCCTCTGGTGTATCATCTATAATAAGGTCAACGCCGGTAAGGCTTTCAATGGCTCGGATGTTGCGCCCCTCGCGGCCGATAATACGGCCTTTCATTTCATCGCTCGGCAATTGGACAACGGATACGCTGGTTTCGGCGAACTGATCCACTGCACAGCGCTGTATCGCAAGCTCCAGTATCTCAGAAACCTTTTTTTGCGCTTCATCTTTAGTTTTGGCCTCAATCTCGCGCAAGACGGTAGCCGACTCAAGCCTGGCATCACTTTCAATAACCGTCATCAGATGATCTTTCGCCTGCTCTTTGGTAAAACCGGAAATGCGCTCCATTTCCTCAATATGTTTCTTTAAAACATTGTCAATCTCAACTTTTTGCACGTCAACTGCATCAATCTTTTTTTGCCACTGCTCTTCCTTTTTTTCAAGGGAATCATGCTTTTTGTCAATTTGTTCTTCTTTTTGCTGAATCCTGCGCTCTTGGCGTTGTATCTCGCCGCGGCGTTCCTTTAATTCCTTCTCAAATTCGTTTTTAAGCCTGATACCTTCTTCTTTTGCTTCAAGTAAAATCTCTTTCTTTTTCGATTCCGCCGTCTTCGTAGCTTCCGCAACAATCTCAACAGCCTTTGTTTCCGCAACACCAGTCTTGCCTTCAGCCACTTTCTTTCTATACGTAATTCCTATAAAAAACATGGCAACGCCAACAACGGCAACTGCCGCAATTAAAATAAAATGCAACGCATTCATTCCATCCATTTTTCTTTTGTTCCTCTCAATCTATATTAATTTATCCCCACTATCCACGCATAAGAAACCCCACAACGGATATGAAGATAATATTCACAAAAATTTTACTACATTTTTCGAATTTTGTCAAGAAAAACTACGACCGAAGCAAAAGCCCAAGTATTTCTGCATATAAATTAGTCACATTTTCACGCCAATTATTGCAAATTGCCGTAGCCTGCTCGCGCGATACGACAGATAGGTTGATTTCCATCAACGTGATATCATGCTCATACACGCCGCATTTAACGATATATTCACCGCTATCCCTATCGTAAAAAAGATTTGCCGTGGATTCAAAATCCTTTTTGACCGCGTAACGGTTTGCGCCCGCGTATTTTGTAAGTTTCGCCTTAACGTCACCTGGTACGAGGGCGGAGAACGACTCCAGGGCGTCGCCGCCGTCATCCGTGATCGTATAGTACGACAAACCGCCGCCACCGCTGGATTTTTCCAAATACCCAACTTCAGCAAGTTCTTGCAGATATACGGTAACCTGCCCACTTTCCATAAGCGCTTCCTCGTACACAAACGCAGATATGCGCTGCATGGACAAAGGCACGTCAAATTTATCTATCATATATAGCAAAATAATCTTATTCGTCAATTGGGTATCGCTATCCTCCAAGAAACTTTGTTGTATCATCTTTATTTTTACCCTTCCTGCTGTTTATTGGTTATTCCCCGCCAAAGGCAGCCACCCTCTCGCTTACTGCCGACCGAAAATCGAGCCCCTCCGATGAAGGGGGGTTAATCATGCCATTCAACGCGCGGCAGTTTATCCGCATTTTCTTTCGTCACGTTAAGAAGCTCAATATCAACACGCAACTCGTCGTCGCCGTCTATGCCGGTAACGAACAATAACTGCCCGTGCGGCTCACCCATAAAGACATCGGCAAGCTTTGTTAGCAGGGGAAAGTCCCGCTTTTCGCCGCTTTTCCTCATGCTTATGATGTTACCGGTACTTTTGTTTTTGTGTGGATTGCTTGAAAATGTCTGAAACGGCACTATATCGTCACCCTTATAAAAACAAAAATCTTCACCGGGTATGACGTCGTACATAAAACAAAATGCGGCATACAGATCGCTAAGGGTTGTATCCGCCTCCACAAACAGTTCCTGCCACGCCGACACGCCCTGCTCGTTGACTTTAAGCACAAGTGCGTCCACGACTACATCATCTTTCTTCCGCTCCTCTTTCGGCATATTTGCAAGAAATGCCGGCAATTCCGCTAAAACCGGTTTGATGGATTGGCTTTCCGGCAATAAAACACCCATATCGTCACGGTGCATAACATTTAGAACTTCAATTCCAATGTCCGTAAATGTGTACGCCGTACACGGCGCAAAAACGTGCATGGACATCTCGTCGCACAGATCCGCCGCGTCCGTAAAATTATCCGGGTTTTTGCTATAAGCTTCCAAAAACGAAATTATACCGTCTATTTCCTCACTGACATTATATGGTATAATATAAAGCGGATGTATGACGCGGCAATAGTACGCAAGCGGCGTTATAAATTTGCGGTCTAAAATGATACCGAAAAAGTACGCACCGGACATAAGCCCCATACGCATCTCCATGTCCATATCGCCGTCCTCGTCCTTACCGAAGCCCATATCCATGGACTTTGAACTGTCCGCCATAAAAGACATAATATCAACGCCCGTATCTGAAAACACCTCGGCAAAAATTTGGTCCGTTGGCACAGGGTTTTTTAAATATGACGTTAATTTCTGCTTGTAAACCTTGCTGATTGGCAAAAACTCGCTGATGGCAGATACGCATTCATCCAAAACCGCGTTTATCACTTTCTCCAATACGACAACATTTGGCACGTCAAAAAACCGCTCCCACTCCGAAACGACCATATTAACCTGCCCTGACAGTGACGGCATCGGCACAACCAACTTTAAATGCGATAAAATATTATGCAAAAACAGCCTATATTCCAAACCGCCAAGCGAAAGATCCGGCAGATGCCATTTCTCCGGGGTTTCCGCGTCAAACGCCGGGTCAACGCTATGCATAAAATGGCGCATATCGCTTATCAGCGGGTGGTCGTCTATACCAAAGCCAACGTTTTTAAAATCCGCAGCAAAAGATTTTCCGCCGTTTTCCCCGTTCTCAACGTTATATTTATACGAAACCAAGCGAAGAGTCCTATGCTCCGGCAACCCAAACTCCCTGTTAAGCGACAATATAAGGTTCGCCGGCGTAAGCACCGTGTTCTCCAAAAATGTACTGAAATACCAACGGCGGAAAATAAGCGGCAAAAAATCCGAGTACAGAAGTTTAGTTGCGCTCGCGGAAAGTTTATGTTCTTTCATGGTTTTTTCCGCTTCAAGCCACGCCTCGTTAAAGGCAATCTTGATATTATCGCATAACCTTACATATTCAGTATTCGTATTTTGGTTGTCGCCAATATTGGTATCGGCAGTGTTTTTATCACTTTTTTTCATATTTTACCGCCAAATCTTATTTTATCACTTGATTGTAACAGATGTTTAGTGGTAAAATCAATAGGTAATGAAAATCTTTTACGTTTTATTTACCCCATAAACCAAATTGTCAGCTAACTCTTTATAAGTTGGCTAATGAATGGCCCGTTTCACGGGTCTGCTAGAGAGGCTAGGAAAATTACTTTGAGTTATCCACACGAAATACTGATGCGCGTGCAGAAACCAGCACGCTACACAGGAGGCGAATTTGGCTCGTTTTACAAGGATTCATACAACACCCGCTTCTGCCTCTGCTTCCCCGATGTCTATGAAATAGGCATGAGCTGGAGCGGCATGGACATTCTGTACTCCATGTTAAACGAGGAAAGCGGCATATACTGCGAGCGCGCCTTCGCACCTTGGACAGACATGGAAGCTGTACTCCGCGAAAGGCAACTTCCGCTTACAAGCCTTGAAACAGGTACGCCGCTTGCTGATTTTGATATTATAGGCTTCTCACTTAACCACGAGCTTGTATATACAAATGTACTTAATATACTGGATTTAGCGGGCTTACCCTTACTTGCTGCAGAGCGTGGCGACGATTGCCCCATCATCTGCGCCGGCGGCCCATCTGTGTGCAATCCTGCACCAATGGCCGATTTTATAGATTTTTTCTTTATCGGCGAAGCCGAAGCTGGATTTACCGACATAATGAAAAAATACCAAAAAGGCATCAAAAAAGACGATTTCCTACGCAGTATTTGCGACATACAGGGCATTTATGTGCCTAAATTTAACAACTCGGTAAAAAAAGCCTGCGTCGCGGATTTAAATACGGCCTTTCTGCCGAAATCCTTCCTCGTACCGAACTTAGTCAGCACGCAGGATCGTGCAGCTGTGGAGATCTTCCGAGGATGCAAGCGCGGATGCCGTTTCTGCCAGGCCGGCAATATCTACAAACCCGTGCGTGAACGAAGCATTGATACCATAGAAAGCTACGCAAAATATTGCTTGGAAAAAACCGGGTACGATGAAGTTACCCTCCTATCCTTGTCCACTGCGGACTACAGCCGCTTCCCTGAACTGGCGGAAAGGATGCTTAGCGTAGGGGACAATATCTCACTATCCTTACCGTCCCTTCGCGTTGACGCTTTCGCGCTAAACGTTATGCGGCGTATCTCCGGCGGGCGCAAATCCGGCCTTACCTTCGCACCGGAGGCTGGGTCCCAACGCCTGCGTGATATTATCGGCAAGAACCTTACCGAGGATGAGATCATTGAAGGCTGCCGCCTTGCATACAGGGGTGGGTGGACGCGCATAAAACTATATGCCATGCTTGGTTTGCCCTTTGAAACCGACGAAGACGTTGTGGCCCTGGCTGAGCTTGCCGAAAAGGTTGCCAACGCGTTCTTCCGCCTACCAAAAGATGAGCGCGGCCACGGCCTTCAAATTAACCTCAGCGCGTCTTGTTTCGTGCCGAAGCCGCACACGCCCTTCCAATTCGTGCCGCAAGTTACGCAGGATGAGCTGCGACGCAAGCAGCAATTGGTAAAACGCAGTATCCGCTCGAAGCAGATAAAATTCTCTTACCACAGTGCTGATGGATCGGTGCTGGAAGGAGCGCTGGCACGAGGCGGCACTGAAACTGGGCGTGCCATTTTGGCAGCATTTAAACGCGGCGCACGCTTCGACAGCTGGTCGGAGCTATTTAACTACGGCATATGGCAAGAAGCCTATGAAGAGGCTGGGCTTGACCTTGAGGCGCAGGCGCTGAAATCATTTGAATATACGGACATTTTGCCATGGGATAATATATTCGCCGGAGCGGATAAAACACTTTTAATCAGAGAAATGGAGAAAGCACGTGAACTTTCACAGATATAGATTGACCTATGCTAAGCATAACAAAGCCCGGTATATAGGGCATCTCGACCTCCAAACCATTTTCCAACGCGCAGTGAGTCGCGCCGGTATCCGCGCACGTTATTCCGAAGGGTTTAACCCGCACCCTATACTCTCTTTCGCCGCACCTCTCTCCGTCGGCATGTCCGCGCTTGCTGACATTGTCGACGTGGATATTGTGGAGCAGTTGAATTGCGCGGATATTATAGAGCGCATAAACCAAGCGTTACCCGCAGGCTTAAATGTGCATAAATGTGAAGAAATCGCTATTTCATCTAAATCAGCGGCGGCTAGGTTACGCAAAGCACGATATTCAATGGAAATTAAATATGAAATGAAAGGCGCAAAAGATATGGGAGCACTCTCATTGGAGCCTAAAGACTCCTGCGCGAGCCAAGCATCCCAGGCACTCTATGCAGCACAGGCTGTAGAGCTTTTCAATAAATCCAAATCCGAAATATCCGGATTGGTCTACGAAATTCACGCGGACGGCGAAACGCCCGGCAAAATCACGGCCATTGTAGCCTGCGGCGGCTTCGGAAACTTAAAGCCCAGCCGTTTGGCGGAAGAGCTTTGCGGCTTAACAAACGTCACATTATGTCCGTTTTCAACGGAATATACGAGAGAGGAGCTGGAGTTAGCAGAATGAAAAGGCGAATAACAATGGCACATTTACTGCAAAAGAAGCCTGAAAAACGCAGTATCGTTATAGATGTAAGCGAAAAAGGCGTACGAGGCGCACTCCTTGATGCCGGTACATCCCCCAACGTGCTGGAGTTTGCAGGCGAGACAAGCGGACGCGAGAGCCTGGTCGGGCATATCTTTGTAGGGAAAGTAGCTGCCGTACATAAAAACGGCTTTTCCTTCATAGATCTGGGTATGGATCGAAACGCTTTTCTAAACCTCAATGACAGCAAGCATAACGGAGTTAGGGTAAGGGAAGGCCAAGCCATCGCCGTGCAGATCGGACGCGATGCGTACAAGGACAAGGGTGCGTCGGTGACGACCGCGCTGGCGTACAGCGGCCGCTTCTTCGTTATCACAGACCGTTGCGACGACGAGCATCCAAAAATCGGCGTCTCAAAGAAAATTATAAACCAAGCGGAACGTAACCGCTTGGTTAAGGTAACGGATGAACTGCTTGAAAAAACCAACCTATCCAACAGAAACATAACCATTCGCACCGATGCAGAAAACGCCGCAACCAGCTTACTTGACGCAGAACTTACCTCACTCGCCGCCATAATTGCGGAAACGGAAGAAAAGGCCAAAATTGCAACTCCACCAACCTCCATCTACACTCCATACGCAAGCCCCGCACTTAAAATCGCCGCAGAGCTATCCGTCGGCTCTGATATTGATGAAATAATCGTCAATACTCCCAATGATTTCAACCAGTTGGAAGAAGCCTATAAAAACCGAGGCATAAAAATTAAACTTGTAGACGGTTCATCCTTTTACATCTACAATATCTCAAAGTTATATGAAAATACCGTAAGCCGCAAGATATATCTAACGTGCGGCGGATATATAGTGATCGACAAAACCGAAGCCTGCACCGTTATCGACGTAAACTCCGGTAAGTACGAGGGGCGTAAAGACATTGAAGGAATGGCACTTAAAGTCAACCTGGAAGCGGCGGCCGAAGCTGCGCGGCAACTGCGCCTACGCAACGTCGGAGGCATCGTTATCATAGACTTTATCCGCATGAGTGATGAGGAAAACAGACAAACCTTAATAAGCGAACTCAAATCTCACTTAGACAAAGACCCAGCAATTACCGTTGTGGAGGGTTTTACGAAGCTTGGGTTGATGGAAATTACGAGGAAAAGGCGATGAAGACCAATTGCGAAGCGAAATTAGAATACGCGACGGATTATGTTAAGTTGATATTTCCCGATAGAATGTATGTTGAAAGCTACATAAAGGCTTGCATGGAGTTTAAGGCGATTGGGCTTCATTTATACAGCTTTAACGACCCGGATACATCGCACGAGTGGAAGGACAGTATTTTTGAGAGATATGAAGACAACCGAAACGGAGTAAACCTTAAGGAGGGTTACGTCCCGTCGTCCACATTCTGGCTGGTTGACGAGGAGCGGGGAATTTTCCTGGGTGAGGGCAACGTCCGCCACAACCTCACGCCGCCGCTTATCAATTACGGTGGACATGTGGGTTATGCCATACGCCATACGCAGTGGGGAAATGGATACGGAACTCTGCTCTGCTCTCTATTATTGCGAGAAGCAGTTAAGCTAGGAATAAAAGAAGCCCTCATAACCTGCGACGACAACAACCACGCCAGCCGCAAGGTTATCGAAAGAAACGGCGGCATGCTGGAAAACATCGTACCGAATATCATTGATGGAATGCAAATCCAAACAAGGCGGTACTGGGTAGATTTAGAAGGGTTGGCTGTATGATTTTCTACAACGCAAGGGCGATAATAACGAAAGTTGAGGGCGACGGGGAGATAGTACTGGTTCAGCGGTGCAACCGTACGGGTGTACCCGGACGATACAAATTTCCCGGCGGATGCAGCGAGTGGGGTGAATCCATTATGGATACGCTGAAGCGCGAAGTAATGGAGGAAGTTGGACTAACCGTTACCAAAATCCATGGAATCGAGACTTACAGGAATAACGGCGATTATGAATCATTTACGCCTTTTGCGGTTTACTTCGGCAAAGAAGGCTGGGTATTTAAGGATGGCGAGTTTGCAGGACAGCGCGCCAAATCCGTCGGTGTGCACTTTATCTGCGAAGCGGTAGGCACCCCCCTGGAAAGCGGCGATAAATCCACGGAAATCGGGTGGGTTACGCCGGAACGGCTTCGCGCAATACTCAACGAGAATGGCAGTTTCGGTGACGGCGACCGCGGTGCGGCGGAATTATATTGCGTTAAGAACGGCGTGTGATACTGCTTACATAACACTGTTAGGCTATAGAAAAACACTTGAGCCGCAATTTCCTGGTTTAAACTTTCATCAATCTAAAAAAAACGCATATACATTATCTAAATTCATTTCCGAGGTTTTATCATGGACACCCAAAACGTCTACGAAGCTGCCGCCGAAAACTTTTCCATCAGTATTTTGCAAGAACGCAAGTTACTTGAAATGATAATCCACGCCGCAACGGACGAAGCCGCCGCGACGAGGTTCTACACACGCCTGTCCGAACGGCTCACCGGCGAAGACAGGAAAACCGTACACAACATAGCCCTGGACGAAGCGAAACACAGACGGCTTTTCGAGGATCTGTACTTTAGAATAGCGCACCGCCAAATGCCCGCGATCGAGACAGATAAAGAGGAACCCCTTCCCGAAAACCTACCGGACATCTTCGAAGACAGGATATACGACGAAAACGCAGACATCGAATTTTACAGAAATATCTATTTTACCTTAATAAACATGGATTACCGCGACGTCATGTTTGAAATTATGAGTGACGAAAGCCGCCACGCCTCATTGCTCAACCTTCTATACGCAAAATATAAGCGTTAAGTTAATCCAAAGTCAGTATCATATCCGCGCCTATGACGCGTGTTGGATTTTGCCGTATAAACCCAACCACCTCCGGCGTTATCCGCTCACCCGGAGCGACGAGGGGTATGCCTGGCGGATACGGTATGACAAACCCGGCGGATACCATGCCAACAGAATCTTCTAGGCTACGTGGCGTTGAGCTACCCATAATGGCCTCACGCGGCGGCATAACTACCTCCGCCTTTGGCATATCTCGCATCGTTTCGACAGTTTCGGCAAAAACCTTCTTTGGAGTCCCAACGAAGGTTTTTGCCGCGCTTACAAGCCGCGAAAAACCCTCCGCCGTGTCGGCGCATGTCGTAAGGGCAACCGCGTGCGCCGCGCCGCTCATCTCAAGCTGAATCTTGTATTCTAATATATGCCTTTCAATTTCCTCACCCAAACAACCGTTTTTCGAATAAAAAACAAGTTTCGCGGGGTCTATCGCATATATACTATTCTTTCTGCGATATTCGCATCCAATAAGGCTTAGATCAAGATTCCTAGGAAACCCTCCGCGGAATGATTCTAACGCCTCAATGTATCTTCCAATTATTCCCGGATATCCTTCCAATAAGTTTAACGCGTAGTCAGCCTGCGCCAACAATACGTAAGACGGGCTGGTTGTTTGAAAAATATTTAAGGAGGCCTTTACCTTCTCGCCCGGCACGAGGTTACCGTTTACGTGGACAACTGCCATCTGAGACATGATGGGCAATTGCTTGTGCAAGCTCTGTACGACGATATCCGCGCCACACAAATTGGAAGTTATTGGAAAACGATCCGAGAAGCAAAAATGCGCGCCGTGTGCTTCGTCCACTATAACAGGGGTTTTGTATTGATGCGCTATTTCTACGATTGCCTTTATATCGGACACAAACCCTTCGTATGTAGGACTAGTAAGAACGACTGCAGCAGCATTGGGATAAAGACGCAAAGCGGCGCGCACATCTTCCGGGTCTACACCGCCGGCTACGTGTATATCGGTAATTTGTGGATATATATAGACGGGGGTTAGGTTGTTTATGGAAAGTGCGGAATATACGGATTTATGGCAATTCCTGGCAATTATTATCTCGCCGCCGGCCTCAACGCGTCCAGCCACGGCCGTTACAGCCGCCAAAACACCGCCGGTTGAGCCGTTGGTGGTTATGTACGACGCGCCGGATCCGTTGGCGCGGGCAAGCCTATCCTGCAGGTCGGCGATGATGCCCCGAGGGTCAAGCAAATTGTCCGCGCCGGGGATTTCCGTAACATCCATGCTAAATAGCCCTTCCGGAAAAAACGCCGGGTTACGCTTATGCCCCGGCATATGAAAGGGATAAATATCTCGCTGCGCGTAGTTTGATAGGAAATTATATATTGTATTCATGCGTTCAGTATAAAGCAATATCTGCATAAAGTAAAGGGGTTTGCGAAAGCGGAAAATAATTTTAAAACATATTCACAAATTTATAAAAATCTGTTATACTATACCGCAATAATGAAAATGGAGAGGGTGTTATACGAACTTGAGAAAAGTATTGGGCTATTACAAGGTATACATACCTATAATTGTCGTAATCGTCGGTCTTTTATGGATACGCGCATACGGCGAGCTTAACCTGCCGGACTATACGTCACGCATTGTAGACACGGGCATATCACAGTTTGGGTTGGAGAGTTTGGTACCTAACCAGCTCGCCCGCGAATCTTTCCACGCCATCCGCGAACGCATACCGGTAGGCGAACAGGCCGGGTTTACGTCAGCATTCCGCTTTTATGTGCCTACAAACACATACCGTTACATAGGAGGCGAATTCGGCGAGGAAGTTGCCGCCGAGATATACGCCCGCATTACCGCAATCCTTCATGGCATCCAATTTACCTTTGAGGATTTACGCCATGAAATGATACTCCTTGGCTACGATATGGAGCAGCAGCAGATGCGCTACATAGTCGGCGTTGGAGGCTTGATGCTTTTAATGCTCCTGCTTATCATGGCCAGCGTCATCCTCGAAACGTTTCTGTCCAGCCGCATGGCCGCCGGTATCGCCCGCCGCCTGCGCCGCGATATCTTCCGCAAGGTCGTCAGCTTCTCAAATTCCGAATTTGATAAGTTCTCCACGGCGTCTCTTATCACCCGCTCCACAAACGACGTACAGCAAGTACAGATGATAACGGGCATGTTTATGCGTTTCGTCGTATTTACGCCTATGCTTGGTATCGGCGCGGTCGCGCGCGTCGTAACGGCCGGGTCGGAGATGACGTGGACGATTACTATCGCTCTCCTCGCAACTTTACTTTTTGTAGCCGTAATTTTTATACTCGTTACACCCAAATTCAAAATCATACAGAAACTTATCGACAGGCTTAACCTCGTTACCCGCGAAACGCTGTCCGGACTTATGGTCGTGCGCGCGTTTAACCGCGACGAATATGAAGAAGAGAAGTTCGACAAAGCCAACGCGAACTTACGCAACCTCAACATCTTCGTAAACCGCGTCTTCGCTTTCATGAACCCTATTATGATGCTTGCACTCAATATCACGACGCTCGTAATTATTTGGATAGGCGGGCATATGGTGGATGCCGGCACACTTCAAGTTGGCGTTATGTTCGCTTTCCTCCAGTATACCATTATGATAATTATGTCGTTTATGATGATGACGATGATAATTACCCAGCTCCCCCGCGCCCTTGTGTCCATCAACCGCATCGCCGAGATACTAAAGGCCGACACAAGCATCAAGGATCCGAAGAACCCAAAGACGTTTGATGATTTGAAAAAGGGCTTAGTGGAATATAAAAACGTAAGCTTCAAGTATCCCGGTGCGGAGGAGTACGTCCTACGCGACCTTACTTTTACCGTGTTGCCAGGGCAGACTACTGCGTTCATCGGCTCTACCGGCGCAGGCAAGTCGTCTGTTGTAAACCTACTGCCGCGCCTGTACGATGTAACCGATGGGCAGGTGATGGTTGAGGGCGTGGATGTGCGTGACGTAACCACAAAAGCACTGCGCCGCAAGATCGGTTATGTGCCGCAGAAGGCTCTTTTATTTAGCGGCACTATCGGTTCCAACATAAAATTCGCTTCTGCGGATGGATACGAAATTAAGGACAACGATATGAAATGGGCGGCGGATATTGCTCAAGCCGGAGATTTTATCGCCGAAAAAGCGAACCAGTACGATGACGAAATAGCCCAAGCCGGCGCAAACGTAAGCGGCGGCCAAAAGCAGCGCATATCAATTGCCAGAGCAATCGCAAAGCGGCCAAATATATTTGTCTTCGACGACAGCTTCTCCGCACTGGACTATAAGACGGACGCGGCTCTGCGCGCGGCCACCGGCAAGAATATCGGCGGCTCAACGCTTCTTATCGTTGCTCAGCGCATTGGCACCATCAAAAATGCCGACCAGATCATCGTCCTTGACAACGGACGCATGGTCGGTATCGGAAAGCACGAGGAATTGCTTAAAACATGCGAGGTTTACAGGCAGATCGCACTTTCACAGCTATCGGAAGAAGAACTTGGATTAGGAGGTGCCGCGAATGAGTAAGCCGACAAACGCAAACAACAACGGACGCCCAATTGGCGCCCCTGCGCAACACGGCGCACGCCCAACATCGGCCATGCAGCAAAGGCGCGGCCCCGGCGGCGGTTTTGGCGGCGGAGGCGGGCCGCTCGGCCTTGGCGCACCGCGCCAAAAACCTAAGGATTTCAAAAAAACGATGAAGAAACTCATCAAGCTGATGTCGCCTTACAGATGGCTATTTCTCCTCTGTGTTATATTCGCCGTTGGCAGCACCGTCTTCGGCATAGCTGCACCCGTTATCATGGAAGGTGCGACGGGCGAAATTATCCGCGGCTTTATGGAGGTTCAAATCGGCGGCTTCAGCATTGATTTCAGCATCGTGCTGCGCGTCATCCTTATACTAGGCGCAGTCTACATCGTCTCCGCCCTGTTTATGTTCCTCCAATCCCTTATAATGGCGGACATGACGCAGAAAATCTCCTACTCCCTCCGTAAGGATATGTCAGCAAAAATTAGCCGCTT
Organism: Defluviitaleaceae bacterium; assembly: GCA_009785555.1. Taxonomy (GTDB): domain Bacteria; phylum Bacillota; class Clostridia; order Lachnospirales; family WRAX01; genus WQWB01. Next base: position 31,687 of record WQWB01000002.1, read on the forward strand.
ACCTCTTAATTATTTTGATACGAAGACTCACGGAGAGGTGCTCTCCCGCATCGTAAATGACGTTGACACTGTGGCAAACTCACTTAACCAAAGTTTGACGCAAATCGTTACCAGCGTCGTAACCGTTGTAGGTATTTTAGCGGTCATGTTCTGGATATCTTGGCAAATGACGCTCGTCGCCCTCGTAACAGTCCCTATGTCAGCAATCCTCGTTATGATCGTTATCCGCTTCTCGCAAAAGCATTTCCGCCGCCAACAGGAATACGTAGGTCACGTAAACGGCCAGGTTGAGGAGATATACGGCGGCCACGTCGTCGTCAAGGCCTTCTGCGCTGAAGACAAGTCCGTTGGTGACTTTGACAACTACAACAATACGTTATACCAATCCGCATGGAAAGCGCAGTTCCTCTCCGGCATCATCTGGCCGGCGATGAGCCTTATCGGCAACATCGGCTATGTCGGCGTATCCGTACTAGGCGGCGTCCTCGTTTCACGCGGGTCGCTCCGCATCGAAAACATACTCACCTTCATCCAATACATCCGCCGCTTCAACATGCCTATCATGCAGCTTGGGCAGATTTCCAATATGCTCCAATCAACCGTCGCCGCGGCGGAGCGTGTATTTGAGTTTTTGGAGCAGGACGAACTTGCACCCGAAGCGGATGAATCTTCTTTAATCCGTGATATCAGTGTGATCCGTGGCTCCGTCTCTTTTAGTAACGTTGACTTCGGCTACGTACCGGATACGCCGATAATTAAAAACTTTACGACGGATGTGGACGCAGGCAAGACTATAGCCATCGTCGGCCCAACCGGAGGCGGAAAGACAACAATCGTCAAGCTCCTCATGCGCTTCTACGAACTTAACGGTGGATCTATCGAAATTGACGGCATAAACATCACCAATTTCACGCGGGCGGATCTTCGTTCTATGCTGGCTATGGTTTTACAGGATACATGGCTCTTTAACGGCACGATAATGGATAACCTGCGCTACGGCAAGCTCAACGCAACCGACGTTGAAGTATACGCCGCGGCCGACGCCGCCAGGGTTGACCACTTTGTACGCGCCCTGCCAGGCGGCTACGATATGGAGCTCAACGAGGAAGCCACAAACATATCCCAAGGTCAAAAACAACTTATCACCATCGCACGGGCGATCCTCAAGGATCCCAAAATACTTATTTTAGACGAAGCTACGTCTTCCGTCGATACACGCACGGAAGTCCTCATCCAAGAAGCAATGGTAAACCTTATGCGCGGACGAACAAGCTTTATCATCGCCCACCGGCTAAGCACCATACGCGGCGCGGACGCGATCCTAGTTGTACGCGACGGCGAAATCGTAGAGCAAGGCAGCCATGAAGCGCTCCTCGCCGCCGGCGGATATTATAAAGAACTGTACGAAAGCCAATTCGTATAACGCGTAGGAACAGCAATCTGCCGCATATATATCTAGAAAGGCCATTATGTACATCACATTCTTGGTAATATTAGCGATTATATTCGCAGCAATCCCAATTTTGGATGCATTACCGTTAAAGAAAAACAAAGAAGCTACGAACCCCAAAGATACTCCTGTCGCTATAACGGAAAAAATGCGCTGCAAGGATTATTACAAAACAATCGCGATTTTTTGGGTACTCGTAACACCTATTCTCATAATGTGCCTTATCGGAGGCATAAGCCTCGCGGATATAGGCTTCCGTTTAATATACTTTAACCATAACATATGGTTTACGGCCATCACCCTTATTCTGGCGTTTGTTTTATTTACCTATGAGCTCATCATTCCGCTGATAAGCAAAAAATTTAGGGAACGAATTATAAACGACAACCAAGAAGAGATGGACGAATTTCCGCGAACAAAAAAAGAGAAGATGCTGTACTCACTTGTAGCTCTAAGCTCCGCTGTTTGCGAAGAAACGGTATACCGGGGATTTTTACTTTTCATCTTATTGGCAGTATTCCCCGGTATACCGATATTCTTAATTATTCTAATTGCGTTTGTTACGTTTGGGATAGGGCATCTCTACCAGGGGCTTATAAACGCCATAAAAATCGGATTGTTTGGTGCGCTTGCCATGAGCCTATTGATAGTTACGGACAGTATCATACTTGTGATATTATTACATTTCGGCGGAGAACTTCCATCCGCATTCTTACTTTCGGAGGACATAAATTCACGCGATACGTAGGGGCGGCAAGCACTTCACTTCGCTGCTTACTTATTTGCCGTCTGTCACCACAAATATATAGAGGTATAAATCATGACATTCTACCTAATAAGGCACGGTCAAGACGATGAAACAATACGCGGCGGTTGGAGCAATGCCGGCTTAAATGAAGAGGGTAAGTTGCAAGCAATAGCTTTGTCCAATTATATCGGCAAAAACCAAGATAAACTACGAATCGAAAAATTATTCTCAAGCGACTTACCCAGAGCCGCCGAAACGGCAGCACCTATTTCTTCAGCACTAAATTTGGAAATAGGGTTTCTGCCCGAGTTTCGTGAAACGAACAACGGCCTGCTTGCCGGCATGCCAAACGCTGTCGCCGAAGAAAAATACCCCGGGCTGTTTTGGTCTGCGCTTGAATGGGACGAGCCATACCCACATGGCGAAAGCCCGCGCACCTTCTATGAACGCATTAAAACAGCGTGGGATCAGTTTTCGGCTGCAATTTTAGCCGAAAGCAAAAACGTAGCCCTCATCACCCACAGCGGCGTTATAAATGTTATTTATACATTGATAGAAGGTACAAATTTCTCAAATAAAGCTAGAAACAATAAAATTGCACACGCAACATTAATACCAATTGAATACGACAACAAATGGAGGAGAAAATAAAATGTCAAAAATCGTAATCGCACTTGGGGGCAACGCCCTCGGAAACGACGCTGTTGAGCAACGCCAAAAAGCCGCAATAGCCGCCGCCGCAATCGTGGATTTGGTGGCAGCCGGGCATGAAGTATTGGTCGGCCACGGCAACGGCCCGCAGGTTGGCATGATAAAGAACGTCTTTGATGAAAGCGAAAAGGCCGGCATCGCAAAACCCATGCCTTTCCCAGAATGCACGGCCATGAGCCAAGGCTACATCGGCTTCCACCTACAAACCGCAATTGAGGCGGAACTTGGCAAACGCGGCATAAACAAGCAAGTCGCGGCACTCGTCTCCCGTGTATTGGTCGACGAAGCCGACCCAGCCTTCGCAAAACCAACGAAACCCGTTGGCGGATACTATGACGAAGCCGCGGCCAAACATATTATGGCCGAAACTGGGCAGGTCTTTGGCGAAGATGCTGGGCGCGGCTGGCGGCGTATGGTTGCGTCACCCATGCCGATAGATATTTTGGAAAAAGATACAGTCAAAACACTCCTCTCCGCCGGGCGTATCGTTATCGCGGCTGGCGGCGGCGGTATACCTGTCGCAAACCGAAGCGGTTCCCTAACCGGCGTAGACGCAGTTGTGGACAAGGACTTCTCCGCGGCAAAATTAGCCGAACTTATCGATGCGGACGTATTCATCATCCTCACGGCGGTTGAAAAGGTCTGCATCAACTACAAAAAAGACAACGAGGAAACCCTCTCTACCCTCACAGTAGCACGTGCCAAAGAACTTGCGGCGGAAGGCCACTTCGCCCCCGGCTCCATGCTGCCTAAGGTGCAGGCCGTATGCATGTACGTGGAGACAAAACCCGGCCGCAAAGCCATCATCACGTCACTTGAGAAGGCGGCGGACGCGCTTGCGGGTACTTCCGGCACGGTGTTTGAATAAAGGATATCTAATATAGCAGAGAACGACGCAGAGCGTCATTGCGGACATAGAGCGAGTTAATTCGCAATGCCTCACCGCGGATTTACTCGCCCTTGATCCGCAATCTCTGGGAAAGGGAATGCCATAATGGACAATAACGCCTACATATATTTCATGTCAAACAGAAGAAACAATGTTTTATACATAGGCGTTACATCTAATTTAGAAAAACGGGTATGGGAACATAAAAACAAGGTTTATCCAGAATGTTTCACCGCGAAATATAATTGTACGAAATTAGTTTATTTCGAGCAGGCTAATGACATACAAACCGCTGTTTCCAGGGAAAAGCAATTAAAGAATTGGAAAAGAGAGTGGAAGGATAAATTAATCGATGAAACAAACCCTACACGTACAGATTTAAGTTTACATTGGTATGATTAGCTTAAATCCACGGTCAGCCATGGATCATGGAGATTGCGTATCCAGTTGGAGTAAGGACGCGATGAACCATGCGCCCTAACTCCAACTAGCACGCAATGACGGCCAAGCGGTGCGGCAATATAAAGAGGAATGTTCGTAGGGGCGCACTGTGTGCGCCTAAGGTTGCGTATACCCGTTAGGCTGTTTGGCGAACGCAGTTCGCCCCTACGTATCGCGATGGCATATAAAAAGCCCGGTATAATCAGGAGTTAACCCCTATTATGCCGGGCTTTGCTGTTTTATCTATTCTACTACGGAAGAAGATTAAACCTTATTGTAAACGGCTCGCTGTCAATGCCGCTTTCCACGTGGCGCAGGATAACGTTTTCAAACACGTAGAGCCCAACAGGCACTTGTGCCCCACCGGTAACAACATGAAAAGATAACGTTCCAGTCCATACAATATACGATAAAATCGCAAGAACATTCCCCGGAGAAGTGGAGGCCACAACCCCAATAGCTAACTCCCTTACACCATCGGGAAGCTGTAGGCCTGTTGGTACATCCAATTGGAATGGGTTTACGGGGCGAGATATATCATGCGGATTACCGTTATTAGCCAACCTCGCCACCTCATCCGCCAAAATCTGTTGCGGCGACACAAGCTGCGGTATTGTAAGCACAGGTTTAACCACATTATCAATAATTGGCGGCGAATAACCAATGTTTATCATTAGCTAATATACCCAGGCGCACTGGTTGTCGCCGGCGTTAAACTAAATATTATACCACCTGTAGCCCACCACGCAGATATGGCCGGGTTGGTTATAACCCCTTCAACTATCGCCATTATGTCAGCCTGCGTCGTTTGGTTTGTAGGTGTGTATGCTTGCAACGCGGCCCATGCAGCCGTTCCAGCCTGTTGGGCCGTTTGCATGTTACCCGGCACAAAGCTGATGGTAAAATTATCCGTAAAGTCCACCCCGGGTGCTGCGCCGTTTACAACCGTTGCAACCACGGCAACCGTACCCACACCCGTTGCGGATGCAACGCCGCCAGAGACGGCCGCGCCCGGCGCCGAACTGCCCGCACCCAAGCTCCATTCAATCGTTTGGTATGTGGCATTGCCCGGCGTAACCGTACCCGCAAGGTTTACCGTTGTTGGTGGCGGCGAGGATACAGGCATCAGTGTCGTGGATGTTTTAGTAATCTCCGTAACTGGAACGAATACGCTAACTGTAAAGTCCTTCGTAAAGTCCTCCGTAGCGGATGCGCCGTTTATAACCGTTGCTCTAACGGTTACCGTACCCGTATCCGTTGCGCTAAGCACGTTATCCACAAGGGTTGATCCGGTTGCGCCCGGACTTACGATACTCCACACGATGCTTTGGCTTGACGCGTTAAGCGGCACAACATCCGCCGTAAGCGTAAGCGGCGTACCCGCTATCAAGGTTAGCGACGATGTTTTGATGATATCCGTAACGGGCTGCATCGCGGTGATCATAAAATCTTTGTAAAAATCCATGCCTGGCGCAACCCCGTCCACAACTGTTGCGCGCACGATTGCCGTGCCGCCAACAGATAAGCTAAGCTGGTTGCCGCCGGATATAACCGCACCCATTACACCTGCGTTTTCAACACTCCATACAATGGTTTGGTTAGTTGCGTTGCCCGGCACCACGTCAGCGGTAAGTGCAAGCGGCGTGCCGGCCGCCATCGTTGATGCGGATGTCTTTACTATCCCGGTAACCGGTTGAACCACGGTAATCGTAAAATCCTTATAAAAATCCGTACCCCATGCAACGCCATCCACAACCGTTGCGCGCACGACTGCTGTACCGCCGGCCGCTATGCTAAGCAAATTGCCGCCGGTTACCGTTGCGCCGGTTGTGCCTTCATCTACTACGCTCCATTCAATGCCTTGGCGCGTGGCGTATGATGGCATTACCTCTGCGGAGAGAATAAGCGGGATACCTGCCACAGCATCCGTAGGCGACGTCTTTATAATCTCCGTAACGGCGATGTGGTGGTTATTATAATCAAGCAAGACAAAACCGGCAAAGATTGCCGTATCCTCCGTAATCGAGAAAGTGAACGTTTCGTTCCTAGACACTAAACCCACGCCGCTTGCCGTGGCGAACCAGGCGTCAAGCCCGTACCCGGCCGTTGGCGTTGCCCTAACCGTTACGTTTGTACCGGCTGGGAAACGATGTACCGCGGCGTTATTGCCTACGATTGCCACGTTGCCGTACCTGCCATCTTGATGCATAATGTTGCCCACGGTAAGGGTAAAATACTCTACTTCAACTTCCTCCGTCAATTGCTCCGCCATTTCCGTTGCATATTCAACTGTGCCAGTTATATCCGCAAGTGTGTGTATAAGGCTTGCAAAAACAGCGGCCGCGTCTGCCCTTGTGGCCGCTTCGTAATCGCCCGTTTCAAGCTGCGGCAAGTCAAGCCCGCGGATGGTTATATAGCGGTTTAGGAGAAGTGCCATCTCGTACAGTGTTATCAGCCTGCCGGGCGCAAAGTTACCGCCGCCTACGCCGTATACAAGGCCTTGGCCGGCCGCCCAGCCCACCGCGCCAAAATACCATGCACCCGGAGTTACGTCGTAAAAACTCTGCGTATCAACCGTATACGCCGCAAAGTCGACCCGCTCTAAATTGCCAAGCACCTGGACGAACATCGCCCTCGTCATGCCTTTATCCGGCTCAAACGTTGTCGCAGACGTGCCGTGGAACAGCCCAGCCTCCCATACCGCGGCTACGTGCGGGTAATACCACGCGTCCTCCGATACGTCGGTAAACGGTAATGGCGATGCCTCACTCGCAAACGCCGTTGCGCCGATGCTGCCAGCCGCCATAATAACGGCGACAACTAGGGCTAATAGCTTTTTTTGTGTACCATTCATGTTGAAACCTCCTTGGAATTCGTATAACGTATTATATCAAATATACCAAGATGCTGTCAAACATTTTCTTTACATTTCCTTAACATTAGTTTACATTTGTAAACTAATGCGTGCCATTGGTTATGCCACTCAAATTAATTTACGATAACATTGATCCTAAGCGTAAACGGCGCGCTGTTTGTGCCGCTTTCCGTATGGCGCAATATGACATTTGGAAATATATATAACCCTGCCGGAACGGGCTCACCTCTCGTAATAACATTTACGAACAACATCTGTGGCTGTACAACATTAAACGGCGAAAAATTTAACGCCATTCCAGCTGTAACAAAACGTGGTATACCTGCCGATAACACCGTAAGTAAAAACTCGCCGTGAAAAGAAAGTGTTTCAACATAATTCATAAGCACTATTCCTTCAGGAAGCTCCAGCCCTGTCGAAACATTAGGGCTGAATTGGTTAGCCGGGATATTAACATCATGCGGATTGCCGTTATTGTATAATCTCGCCACAACAGCCGCCAAAGCATCCGCGGGCGCAATTTCCACTCTAACCTCAACGTTCTCCGCTGGTATGGTTATTTGTACTTCGCCTACTTTTTCCTCCGCTTGTTCCGCTGCGATTTCTTCTGTATGTTCCACCTCTTCAGATGTAGTTACCGCCGCGCGTAATAGGCTTACAAAGACTGTGGCAGCGTCGGCTCTCGTCGCCGCGTCGTGGTTATCTGTCTCAAACCTTGGTAAACCAAGCCCACGGATGGCAATATAGCGGTTAAGCAAAAGCGTCATTTCATGGCGGGTTATCGGCCTGTCTGGTTCAAAGTTACCGCCGCCGGCGCCATATATAAATCCCTGCGCCTCAGCGAACGAAACCGCGGCAAAATACCACGAGCCAGGCAATACATCGTAAAATCTCTGTGTCGCGTCTGTATAGGCCGCTAAATCAACTCTCTCCAAATTTGCAAGGATCTGAACGAACATCGCCCTCGTCACGTTTCCCATTGGTTCAAACGTCGTCGCAGACGTACCGCGAATAAGTTGGCTTTCCCATACCATAGCAACATGCGGGTAGTACCACGCGTCCTCCGATACATCGGTAAACGGCAGCTGCCTGGGTTGTACAGCGCTTGCAAACGCCGTTACGCCGATACTGCCTGCCATCAAAACAATGGCTACGGCTACGGCAAAAACCTTATTTTGTGTACTCTTCATATTAAAACCTCCTTAGATTTCGCAATCCATATTTTCGCGGTATTCATCTTTAAGACCGCCCAAAACTTTCTTCAAAATAACTTGGTATTCCTTTATGCGCCCCTGTGCTTTACGCACCCGGGCAAATTCTAAATTTACGCGCGGGTTATCCTTATCTATTGATATGGCGCGGGTAACAGCCGTGTAGGCCTTGTCGTGGTCGTAATTTGCAAGATGGTACGCGGCGAGGCGTGTCCAAAGGTTTGCGTTTGATTTTTCCGTATCCAACGCCTGCTCTATGCAACGTATGGCGGCAGGCAGGTTATTGTTTTCAGCGTGAAGCTCTGCCAACTTCCTTAAAAAGCCTTTATCCTTAACCGGGGATGATTCCATTAGAAGCACAGCCGCCTCAAACCTCCGCATACGCACTAAGGCGTCTGCCAGTTTATGGGTATAATGCGGGTTTGCGTCCACCGCCGAGGCCTGCTGGTACAACTCCGCCGCGGCGGCAAAGTCGCCGTCACGCTCCGCCAGCTCCCCGCGCAGGAAACAAACATCCGCGCATACACCTTGCGCTTCGGCGATTCCTATATAATATCTCGCCGCCGCACCGTCGCCAGCGTACACGTATGCTTCGGCCAAATGCAGTATTATATTTATATTATCCGGTTCCAAGCATTCCGCTCGCTTCAAATATTCGATCGCGCCAACAAAATCGCCCTGCCTCATCAGTGCAATTCCGGCGTTATTTAATAATGCCGTACTCTCAGTATAAGTAAGCGCTTTTTTATAAAGGGCAAATGCCTTAACCGGCTCATCCCTGTTCATCAGGTAGTCGGCACGTTCCTTTAGCTTTTCCCACTCCATGCGATTTTCCCACTCAAGAAGCTCGCCGCGTATGCCTTCGGTATCCTCGAAGTCAAAATAATCCGTAATGGATAAAAATTGAATAAACCGCTCCGTAAACCCAGCAACTTTGTTAAGCTCCCTGATTTTAGACGAAATAAACGAGAGCCCGAGTCCCACCTTAACCCACTCAGCAAAATCTTCGCATGCAAAATCATCTATACTCTGCTTCCAATAATGGAAACAGTGGTACAACGCCTCCTCAAGGGAGAAGACGTTTATACCAGTGGCTTTAAATTTATACGGCAATGCCGCATCTATGGTGGCGGCGGGGATGATTAGCATAAACATCCAAAACCCTTTCAAATAAAATAAACCAACTGTATAACCTTATTATTAACATATAGAAGAATTACTTATAAATACTAACCTTACACAAGCTCAAGCAGTTTAACTGCCCGCTCGTATGCCCGCGCTAGGTACGCCTCGGCGGACAAGTCGTTGTATATCGCCGCTCCCTCATGCTTACGGTTAAAATCCACTTCCAGCGTAAAATATTCAATTCGCTTACACTCTTTAAGCCTACGCATCTTATCCACCCAATCTATCGTACCGTCTCTGGGCAGAACATGTGCGTCACAATCCCAATTCGGTGTGCCGTCGGGTTTTATTGGGTCCGCAAAATTATCGTTAATGTGGACAGCAAAAAGTCTATCGCCGTACAGCCCTAAGGCGTCGTACGGTCTATTCACGTTCTCATGCCCGCTGTCGTAGCACAAACCTACATTCGGAGATGAGAAATGGTTAAAAACCGCAGCTAGATGATCAGGCGACCACAAGTTCTCGAACGCCAACTTCACGTTTTTCTGTTCCGCAGCCTCAATTATCTTAACAATACGGCGAAGGCCAATATCAGACACCGGCGGATACGGCGGCATGGACGTAAGATGGATTACAGCGGATGGGATTTGGTAAGCGGCGCAGTCGTTTACGCAGGAAATCAGCATATCACGGTATACATCACCGTCAAATCCTTCTTGCCAAACGGAGCTTGCGTTTGCGGAAGGAGCATGTATGTTGTCTATCTCTAAGCCTATCCCTCTCGCCAGTTTCGGCTGCTTACGCTTATCAAGCACACCGTCTATGTCACCCCACCATAAGCACGTCGCGGCGAACCCGGCGGCCTTTATCAAACGGAACGTTTCATCAAGCGGTACATCTTTGTAACTTATCCATGGACAAATGCCGATTTTCATTGATTACTCCCATTCCCTTATATCAACCGAGGCGAACTCAGTTCGCCCCTACGAGGTTACAGATGCCGATTTTCATTGATTACTCCCATTCCCTTATATTAACCAAGGCGAACTCAGTTCGCCCCTACGAGGTTACAGATGCCGATTTTCATTGATTACTCCCATTCCTTTAAAATTAACCCCGGCGAACTCGGTTCCGCCCCTACGCGGTTACGTTCCCCATATCCTCTTCTGCGTCCATGGCGGTGCGTCAACCGTCCAAAACGGGTCGCAGGGCGAGATGCCAAGCGGCAGGAATGCAGCGGATGCAAGATACAGGCTGCCAGTGCTGATATACGATTCACCTATTTCTGGCTGGTGCGCGTTTATGCCGATGTTAAGGAAACCATCCTCACGGTATGATGAAGGGGTTAGGGTTTTTTCAACCACGGAATATAAAACATCACGCGCTGTTTCACGTGGAACATTTTGGGATAAGCGGTTTTGCTGCGTCAGCATCGCAAGCAAATGAAAAACACCACAACGATAAGCTAGGGACCGCCCTACGGCAATATACGTGCCATCAGGCGCGACGAGGTTTTCAAGCACCTCAGCAAAGCGCTTCGCGCGCTCCAAGACGCGTTCCACCGCGCCATCTGCCATCCATTCCGGCGCATAATCGCAAATATCCAGCATCATCGGATGAATGACAAGACTGTTATAATAATCCGTCGCGAACTTTGGCCCGTCGCCGTACCAGCCGTCGCCGAAATACCAAGACTCCACAAGGTTGAAGTAATTGAGTATTTTATCTCTATCCGCCTTGCCCGTAATAAACTTCCAAAGCAACTCTACCTCCGTGGAAAACAACACCCAGTTATTGTTATACGGCGTCATTTTCCGCACAGCCTGGAAAAGCCTTATCACGTTCTCCTTCGTCGCGTCAGGCAAGGGCGACCACAAGGCCGACGGAGCACGCAGTATAGCTTGGGCAAGGAACGCCGCATCCACCAAAAATTGGCTTGCGCCGTTTCCGCAATTGGTATAATCCGCGAAATCCGGCGAGTTCGGGTTGGTTTGCCAATCTATTGCGCTACATGCCATTTGCAAGTACTTTTGCCGCAACAAAACCTCCGCATTGTCGTATATATCCGCGGACAGCCACGGCGCAAGGCCGTTCAGCAAACGCCCGATGGCCTCCAGCCCCGTATACTTTACACGGTTCGCGCCTGGCTTTTCCTCAACCGACATGGTTGCGAAAAGTTCACCACAGGCGGCGGCAGCGAGGACAGGGTCAGCCAGTTTAATGAGATTGGATAGAAAATCAGATCTTCTCACCCAGCCATCAACTCCCACTGCACACCGTACTTATCCAAAAGCGAAACGAAGGCCGCGCAATATGTGGTACTCTCCATCGGACTGAGGATTTCCGCGCCTTCGGCAATGACTTCATATGCTGCCTTCAATTCTTCAACCGTATCGAAGTGGATCAACAGCGATACTTGATTGCCTGCGCGGTAACCGTCCGTCGCATCATTTAGAAATAGGCGTTGTTCGCCTATAATTATTTCCGAGTGATATACCAGCTCTTTATGGTTTTCCTCGGCCATATAATCCGCCGGGTCGGCGTCAGAATTAAGGAATATGGCTTTAACTTCCGCGCCGAACGCTCGCTTGTATAACTCCACGGCCTGTTTACAATTACCGTAAAAGTGCATGTTTGGTATGATATGCGTCATCTCAATTTCCTCCTAGTACCCGCAGATACAGCGGCTTTCATCCATATAGGTAATCCTCACCAGGCTTGGCACGGCATTACCAGCCACCCAAACATCGAAGAAGAGTACAAGGTCACCGTGGCGGATTCCACCGCTCCTGCCGCGTGTTTGGCACACATAACCGCCGAACAGCGAGGCCAACGCATTTACGTCATTATCCAACGATATACCATTTATCGTTAAGCTCCTGTCCGTCGTGTATACCCACGAAACGGGTTGGCCGTAATGCCAGTACAGAACTATCCGTCCATATTCCATATAGTACCACCTTAAACCCGAACCTATCCTCAGCCAGCCCTCCTCTTCCGGTTCGCCGCGGCGGCCGACGATTGTGTCTCTAGGCAGGCCGATAAAATCCCATGGGTTTATATTGCCTGTGATATCCATTATTCTAACTCGATCCGGCAGCTGTGAAAATCCGATTTCAACGAGTTCGTCAACATATGATAAAAATTCCTGCTGGCTGATGCTTTCCTCGACCCCGCCATAAAAACGGTAAAAATTGCCTTGGAAGCTGATAAGCTCAAACGAGCCGAAGGAGTTTGCCGCCAAATCGTCCACCGTAAAGAATTCCTGTACATTTATGCCGCCTACATGCGTAAATACGATCGCCCCGCGGCTTTGCGAGTGCCTTGGGTTTATACCGAATATAAACGTTATAAATACAATCTTCCCATTTTCTGGCTCATACGTAAATATCCAACTCGCGTCCTCCCTGTGGGAAAGCGTTGTTGTGATTATTAACTGAGGAACACCTCCGCCGCTTATATCTAAAATGGCGTAACGTAATGGCGAAAGCAACTCCGCGTCCCAATCCGCAAGGCCGGGTTCAATATACGGTTCGAATGCCCTTGTTGTTAAAAATTCATAATATGCCGCCATAGCTTCGGAAGCATCAAATACAACCGGCGGCATAACGAAGCCGGCCATCCAACTAACATCAAAATTATGGTCGCCTATCGCCGCCTCACGCACTCCAATGATATTTGCGTTAATTATGTTGTGCAGGAGTGCGGCGTTTTCTTGATTTAGATGGCGGGCACGAGCGGCCTCTGCGCCAGTAAGCACGCCGGAGTTAATAAGCGACTCCCGTATTGTTATGGCCGATTTTAACTGCAATACCATTGCATCACGCATATCGTACATGTACATGATCTGCAGCCACTCCCCGTCCACTTTTGGGGATTGCTCCGGCTGCCGCCTACGTGTTTGTTGCTGTAACGTATATTGGTTTGCAATAGGAAGATAATTAGTGTAGAATAAACGTGACCAATAATGAACAACAAGTTCCGCCGCCACTTGCTGTATCAGCGAGGCGTTATACGCGTTATGTAATTGTATATCCCTCTCAAGGCGAGAGGCCGAAAACGGATGCCAGCGGTTGATGCGCCAAGCGTAATCCCATGCCGTTGCAACGGGGTTTTTTAATGTTACCGCCGATGTTGCCAAATCTATCGCTGTACGGCGCAACGCGTTTTCTATCGCGGTTATCTCCCGCAGATAGGCACTGCCTGTCTGCCTGTGGATATTTTGCGCGGCGTCCAGCACGGTTTCCATGTAGCGTCGGTCATTACCCGTAGCATCCATTATTATGGATGAATGGCGGTAACCACGTAATATAATGTCTAATAAATCGCGCTGGTTAGCTGTTATGCGCTCAAACGCCCTGGCGGACTCTATAGCGTTTACCGCATTGCCCAAAAGCATGGCCGATACGCCAAATACCTCAGCATAGTGTGAAACCGCGTCAAAAACATCACCCGTTACCTCCCACGCCAGGCCACCCTCGCCATCAGACAATATATCGAAAGCAAAACCAAGCACATCGTCAGCCACGCCTGTTACATCAGCCACAATACCGGCAAAACGATTCGTTATATTGAGGAAATCCACACTCCCGCCCGCCTGCATAAGATGCGGCGCGCTTGCGATGGTTAGAATGTCCATCAACGTATCCTCCATTGCGCTTTGCACGATACTCTGCGGGCTGATGGCCATAATAAAAAAATTGCTTTCCCTATTAAGCAAAGCGTTAAGCCCCGCAAGCGTCAAAGTGCGTTCCAGGTTGCCGCTTGTATAGCCAATCTCACTCCAGATAAAGAAATGCCCCCAACCCGAATAGCCAAAGTCCGCCAAAGCGTCAAAGAAATTGTACCGTACGGCCACCATAAACTGCACGGTTGCATGTTCATCAAGCCGTATGTCTGCTCCTATATAGTGCAAAAAGTCTAACGCCGATACGTATATTTCACCGTTATGAAGCATCATCGGCATTTTAATATTAAAGTAGTCGCTATAAAAATGCTCCACCATTACGTTAGAGCTAACATGCAGGACAAATCGCCGCGCGCCGCGGTTAAGCGCAAGCTCTGGCCTGTACCTGTCGCTGCGATCCACATCTGCGCCGCTTATATCGGCAAGGTCTGCAAGAGATACGTAGAACACTCCGTCGCGGTAATAGCCGTTTATGTAATGCCTGTCAGATAAATTGCTGTACATGGACAAGCGAACCGGGACGAGCACCTGATCCGTAAACGCGGAAACAGCAACAGGTACTGTAGTAGTAAAAAACATGATTACCGCAAGCATTAAAGCCATTAAACTCTTTTCGATATATCCATTCACCATATTTTCCTCCAATTTCACCTTAAACAACGGCATCTTCTATAAAAGACGTCAAGTCACCTTACTGCATATCAGAATATCAAAAACATTCACCTCGCGGTTGTATCCTTTGCGTATGAGCCGCCTCTTAACCTCATATTAGCCGAAATCAAAGTAGGGCTTGATTGGGCAACACGCAAGCGTCCCAACCTGTTCGTAGAATAACTACGCATGTAGCTATTCTATGGACACTCCTCTATAATTGCGGATACAGATAAAACATATAATATCATTGGCTAATAGCAGAAATAACGGCACTATTATTTTTAATGTGAATAACAGCTTCATCTATTGAGAGGCTGCTTGTGTCAACAATATTACCATCCTTGCGTTTACTGAAATGTTCTAGTAACTCTGTTGAAAAAGCAAGAAATTCATCGCTGCGCCAATCAGCGACTGAATCTTTATACCACCTATCTTCCAATACAGCTTTGCTGCAAGTAAGAATATAGTGTTGGACATCATAACCCATTGCGGTTATATCAGCGATAAACCCCGTTGTCAACGACTCTCCCATTATCCAACTCAAAACAACAGTATCGCAATAGGCGAAATCAAAATAATTTTTCGACATATGCAGAATGTTGTCTTTTTGCATATGGTATGTTTCTTTATAGTCAACATGAGGGTGTAGTTCGATGACGAAATCACCGTCAATGTAGGCACAACGACCAATAGCTTCTGCAATTTTTCTGCCTACAGTCGTTTTACCAGTACCAGGGGAACCGTTTATTATGATGTATTTTTTCATTTGTATCCTCATTTAATATAGTTCTCCAAACTGCGTTTTTCCACACCCCGCAGATAACGACTTAGTATGCCGTGTTATATTTTATTCTCGCTTTTGCCGCCGCCACTTCAGCCTTAATAATTTTCACGAAGTATTCGGCATCATCCGGGTTTGAAGTATCAGGAATAAAATAATAATCGTAACTGCACAATACGATTAGTAACCCGTACGTCACCATGACGGATTATTAACCCTTCACTCTGCAAAATCTTATGCATCCGCAGGAAGAACTCGCGGCATCCATCATTTAATTGATTGGAAAATGTTTATATTTCGTCCATCACAACCTTATAAGCTCCGCAATACTGATGGCTATATTATCCAAGATATCATAAAACTTATCGTTCAAATCATAATACTTGCCGTTAGGTTTCGTCACCGGGTCGTAGGCGGATATGCTGTCCTTGTCCTTACGGGCCACAACATAGGTCGTCACTTCGCGGCTGGCTAGAATGTTGCAGATATCCTGCACGCTCTTGCCATCAAACGTCGGCACGTGTGGCGGTGCGTCGGTTATAAGGATAAATATGTTCTTCGATCCGTCAGGAACGCGTGCAGATTCGAGGAGCTGTACACCCGTCTCAAGCGCCTCAAGGCTGGATTCCGGTATGTCGCCGCCATAAGTACGTGGGATGTTCTTAACCTGCTTTTGGAAACGTGATACGTCATCCGTAAAATTGTAAACGCTTGGTTTCTCCTTTTCACCAAGGTCACCGAATCCGATAAGCCCCAGCTTAAAAGAACAACCCTTGGACGCAAGTATGTTAGAAAACTCTATCGCTCTATCCTTCACGCCATTGATGTACGTGTCCATGCTTCCTGTCGTGTCTATCACAAACACGATATTTACAGCCGTTCCGCTCATGGCGGCGGGCGGCTTGGGCGCATTTTCCTTCGTCCTGTCAAATTCCGCCTTCTCCGTCTTGCCGGTAGACACATCTTTTACATAAACCTCAAAAAGATTGTTTTTATCAATTGCATAGGTAATCTCGATTTGGGTCGTACCCTTAAGCCCGCTAAGCACTACAGAACCGATGTATTTGCGCTCCGCCTCAAAGCCTTGCTCCCATTGGAAAACATCCACGTTAACGACTGGCGCGCCGCTGGAAGCGAAATTAGCGTCGCTAAATTTGGACGGGATAGGGCTACCCATCGGTATAATAGGGATAAGCCCGCGCTCCCTCGTGGATACGTTTACAACAGCCTCCGTGCCAAAAATTTGGCGCGTTACCTGCCCCACCTTTACATTTGAGCCGGGCAGGTGGATTAAATAATTGTAAATCGCCGCCCCCATTGCGACGGATTTGGCCGGATCAGTCGCGCGGTACGGCTCTTTAATAAAACCAGCAACCATGCGGCGCACCATAGGAATGAGCGTGGACCCACCGACGAGGATGACCTTCGATATCTCGTCCGCACCTTTACCAGCGCGGTTAAGTGCTTCTTCCACAATATCACGCGACCTATCCACGTATTTACGGATCATCGCCTCAAACTCATCGCGCGTTATCTCAAATGATAGGTTAAGCGGTACGCCGTCCCGTATCGTAAGCGGGTTGACCCGCACGGCGGCCTTGTTTGCGCCGGAAAGCTTCTTCTTCGTTTGCTCAGCCTCAAAGCGAAGTTTCTGCAGTACGCGCTTACGCTCCAATTCCGGCAAGGCATCCAAATCAACCTCAGTCTCCGCTGTAAACCTTTCCTTCATGAAGCGAACAAGCTCCGCGTCGAAATCATCGCCGCCCAGGTTCATATCACCCACGTCGGACAACTCTTGGAAGACTTCTTGCCCGTCCCCATCTTTACCCACCTTCAACACGCACGCGTCAAACGTGCCGCCGCCCAGGTCGTAGACCAAAAGCGTCTGCGCGTAAGCCTGCCGGTAACCGTACTCTATGGCCGCACTTAACGGCT
Source organism: Defluviitaleaceae bacterium (assembly GCA_009785555.1). Taxonomy (GTDB): domain Bacteria; phylum Bacillota; class Clostridia; order Lachnospirales; family WRAX01; genus WQWB01. The sequence goes on from WQWB01000002.1 coordinate 49,194, forward strand.
CACTAAGCAAAAAGACCTCCTTAAAACCTGCAAGCGCACCGGCTGTTTTGGTGGCGAAAATTTGCCTATCGTTAAAATAGGCCGGATGGGTGATGACAACCTCGTCAAACACGCAGCCCGCCTGCTCCTCCGCACATGACTTCAACTTTTTAAGTATTTCCGCCGATATCTCCTCCGGCGTTTTCGTTATCTCTCCGATATTTACGCTTTCCGCGCCGCCGATCAGGCGTTTTATAGACATTACCGTCGTCTCCGGGTAGATTATCGCGCCGCTCTTGGCCTCCGCGCCGACAATAACTCCATCCTCGTTCTTTCCATCACCAAACGTAACCACCGACGGCAAAATCTCGTCCATGCCATCTATCTTAACCGTCTCCAACCTGTCCGTCTTGTCATTATAAATCACGGCAACCGAGTTCGTCGTGCCGAGGTCTATTCCTAAATACATATATTTTACCCCTTTTATCCATCGTATTTGTGTAAAGTATACCACACCAAGCCAACGTTTGTCTATTAAATTTTGCCGCAAGTTGACATTTATACCGTGCTGTGATAAACTTTCAGAATATATAATTGGGGGAACAGAAAATGAACCTTACCTTTGGGCTATTGTGCGAAAGCGACGCCTCACATATAACCGAAATTGTTAATTGGTTTATGGAATGCAGCTACGACCAAATTAAGGCGTTTTTATCTGAAAAGCAAAATATAGCCATTGTAGCAAAATTGGATGAAAGAGTAGTCGGCCTAGTATATGGGTATTCGCTCACATGCTTCGATAAGGAAAAACCACAGTTCTTTATATACTCCGTAGATGTCCATAACGATCATCAGAACACCGGCTACGGCAGCCAGCTTGTGGCGTATGCAGTGGAATGGGCGCGAAACAATGGCTTTGGCGAGGCCTTCGTCATGACACACAAAGACAACCCTCGCGCTTGCAAGGTGTACGAAAAGGCTGGTATGACACATAGCGAGAGCGACTGCGAGCGGATGTATGAAATTGAATATGAATAGTGAATCGTACGCTTAGAGCTTTTTAATGAAACGGAAGGATCTTTAGCAATGAAGAAAATAACCTTTATGGAAGCATTGGGGCATGCCGCGCCGCAACCAGTTGCCTTAATTTGCATACCCATACCCGATTCCTATGGGCGCACGAACCTTGCCCCGGTGGCATGGTGGACGTTTTTGGAAAGCGAGCCGCCGATGATTGGGTTCTCTATGGCAAAACAGAGCTACACCTGCGAACTAGCTAGTAATACGGACAAATTGGTGATATGCCTGCCCGGTGAGACCATCGCCGACGAGGTACTTAAATGCGGCACAGTTACGGGGCTTGATGTTGACAAAGCACATAAATACGGCATTGAGCTGGCTGGCGGTGAAGCGAAGTATCCGGCTCACAGTAAAATTGCATTCATCTGCACGGTATCTCAACGTGTTCCCGTAGGCGACTGTGTGTTCTTCGTGTGCAGCGTGGACGATATCTTAGCAGATGAGGCGCGGCGGCATATTTACACTTTGGGTAAATCCCAAAAATTGGGGGCATTATAACTTCTATGCGTATTGTATAAGTTTGGCTATGATGTATAATTATAACCCGCAAATTACAATAATCGCACGCAAACCTATAAATACGCAGGCAGAAATGCTTTTATACAACTATATAAAATTACTTCGGTGAAGCCATGTGATTATTAAAAGGGTATTCACTTTTGCCGGAAGTATTGGTGAAAGGCGATATTAGCGTATCGGATATTGATTTATGCATTATGATATAATTGTAATAGGAGGCGGCCACGCTGGCTGCGAGGCAGCCTTGGCTGCGGCGCGGCTTGGTTTCGGCGAACATAGTTCGCTCCTACACACATTCGAACACAATTCGCCTCCGCACGCATTCAAACATGGTTCGACCATGTATACGTTGGGGTGTACTGTGCGCGTACTGATGCTTGCAATCAGCTTGGACAGCATCGCCCAAATGCCTTGCAACCCCTGTATCGGCGGCACGTCCAAAGGACACCTCGTACGCGAGATCGACGCGCTCGGCGGCGCAATGGGCAAAGTTATCGACAAAACCTACATCCAATCTAAAATGCTTAACACGGCAAAGGGCCCAGCCGTACACTCCCTACGCGCACAGGCAGACAAGGCCAAGTACGCCGCGGAAATGCGCCGCTTACTTGCCGAGCAGCCCAACCTAACCATACGTCAAGGCGAAGTCGATGAAATTATCTTAGATAATAATGGCAATGTAAGCGGTGTAAAGATTACGACGGGTATTGTCTACAAATGCAACTCCGCCGTTATCGCCGCGGGTACATACCTTAACGCACGTTGCCTGATAGGTGAAACCGTTATAGAAACGGGTCCCGGAGGAATGAAACGAAGCGAAGCGTTAACCGGCTCACTTCAGAAATTAGGCTTAAAATTCATACGCCTCAAAACAGGCACACCGGCGCGCATACGCCGCAGCAGCATAGATTTTTCTAAACTAAATATTGAATATGGAGATGAACCCGTCATCCCCTTCTCTTTTTCTAGCACACCGGAAAGCATTGCCCGCTCACAGATACCGTGTTACAGCACATACACGACGCAGGCGACGCACGAGATCATCCGCGCCAATATCCACCGCTCACCCATGCACATCGGCCTGATGGAGGGCGCGCCCACACGTTATTGCCCGTCGATAGAGGATAAAGTCGTGCGCTTCGCGGATAAAGAGCGCCACCAGGTGTTTATCGAGCCCGAAGGCGAAAATACGGAAGAGATGTATATTCAAGGCATGAGCAGCTCCTTGCCGGAAGATGTACAGGAACATGTATACCGCTCTATCCCAGGGCTTGAGGACTGCGAAATCATGCGCCCAGCATATGCGATCGAATATTCCGCGCTGGACGCGACCGCGTTAAAGCTATCTCTAGAATTTAAGGATATACCCAACCTCTTCTCCGCCGGGCAAATAAACGGCAGCAGCGGTTATGAGGAGGCGGCGGCACAAGGCCTTATTGCAGGTATCAACGCCTACCGCAAGCTAGCCGAGCTTGATCCTGTTATAATTAAACGTAACGAGGGGTACACCGGGGTACTGATAGACGATTTGGTTACGAAAGGCACGGAGGAACCGTACCGCATGATGACAAGCCGCGCCGAATACCGCCTACTCCTACGGCAGGACAACGCGGACATACGCCTTTTACCTTTAGCAAAAGAAATCGGCTTAGTTTCCGAAAAGCAGATAGCAACTATCAAAGATAAAATCACAGCAATCGAAGCGGAGATCAAACGTTTGGACACAACAATAATTCCGCCTGATTTGTTTAACCGTGAAATACACGAAACGCACAAAAGCTCGGCTATCCAAACGGGTATGCGGCTTAGCGAACTTATAAAAAGACCGGAACTTTCTTACAAAACCCTTTCCCCCATTGACTTATATAGGCCGGATTTACCTGCCGCTGTCTGCGAGCAGGTTGAGATATCTCTCAAATACGAAGGTTATATCAAACGGCAGGAACGGAATGCTGAGGCGTTTTTACGTAACGAGCAACTTGCCCTGCCCGGCGATGCGGACTATAAAAATATCCACGGCCTGCGGCTGGAGGCGCGGCAAAAGCTGGCTCAGCACAGGCCCAGTAATTTAGGTAATGCGAGCCGAATAACGGGCGTGTCTCCGTCAGATATTGCAGTGCTGTTGGTTTGGTTGGAAAGCCGCCGCCGTACGCATACAAAATAGCGAGGTGCAAAAATAAGTATGACAGAGTTTACAAAAAGACTGATGATAGGCGCAAAAGCCTTAAATTGCGAAATAAGCGAACAGGGCGCGCATAAACTCCATACCTTCATGCAGCTGGTTTTGGAACGCAACAAAGTAATGAACCTAACATCCGTGACGGATGAAGATGGGTTCCTCGCTAAACACTTCTTTGACAGCCTCGCCATAGCCAAATATGTTAAGAACGTTAGCACGTGCATTGACATCGGCACTGGAGCGGGCTTTCCTGGCATACCCCTCAGCATAGCCTTACCCGGCACCGACTTCACCCTCCTTGATTCAACCAATAAAAAGCTGAAGTTCATCGACGAGGTATCCGCCAAGCTCAGCATTACGAATGCCAAAACACTACACGAACGAGCCGAGGACGCAGGCCAATCCGACAGCCACCGAGATAGGTACAGCACCGCCGTCTCCCGCGCCGTCGCCGCATTGCCACTGCTTTGCGAGCTGTGCATCCCCCTTGTCGCCATAGACGGCGTATTTATTGCCATGAAGGGCCCGAACTTTATAAACACCGGCGAATATGCCGACGCGCAAAAAATAATCAAGGATTTAGGCGGGAGCATCGTATCAACTCACGAAACTGACTTACCACAGCTTGGAAGCGCGGAAAAAATATCACGCACGATCATAATCATAAAAAAAATTCGTGCCACTCCGCCAAAATATCCGAGAAATTCCAAGGATTTGGCAAAAATTTATAAAAAAACAGTATAAAATTGGCGAAAAATACGATATACTGCGAACGAATTATTTCCCGGGCTATGGTAAAATATGGTACAATACTCCTACTACATAAGAGGAGGTAATAAAATATGTTTCAGCCAATTAACGAAGCCAGTGAAATAATTTATTTAAATGTTGAGCATGTTTCACCAAGCCCATACCAGCCCCGCACGGTATTTGAACGGCAGTCTTTGGAGGAGCTGGCGGACAGCATCCGCGTATACGGCGTTATGCAGCCTATCACGGTACGCCACATCAACAACTCCGTATACGAGCTCGTGGCCGGTGAGCGTAGGTTGCGCGCCTCCGTATTGGCCGGGTTAAACTCCATCCCCGCAATCGTCGTGCATATAAGCGATAGGGACAGTGCGCTTCTTGCCCTAATCGAAAATATCCAGCGCGAAAACCTGAACTTCTTCGACGAGGCTGAAGGCCTAAAAAGCCTTGGTGATGTCTACGGCTTCACGCAGGAGGAGATCGCCCGCAAAATCGGCAAAAACCAAAGCACCGTAGCCAATAAGCTACGCATCCTCCGCCTGCCGCGGGAAGTACGCCGCATCATCCTAGACAACGACCTCACCGAACGCCACGCTCGCGCCCTGTTAAAATTGCCGGCGCACGACGGAGACATAATGCACCGTGTTCTAACGAAAATTGTTATGGATAATTTGAATGTAAAGGATACGGAAAGGTTGATAGAGCGCGCCATAGAGACGACAAGAATGGACAATGCGAAGGACTTAACCGCCTCCGAAAACAGACAAAGGGTTAAAGCGTATTTTAAGGATTTAAGGATGTTTAAGAACACGATAGAGCAGGCCGTCGGCTTCATGCAGAACGTCGGGCTTTCCACGGAGTATGATATAGATGAACGAGAAGACGGCTGCTTTATCAGCATAACCGTAAGTTATTGATACATATTTGCAAACTAGTGAATGGAATGAGTGATGTAACAAAATGATTACCGCAAAATGGGTTACTTTAAACGAACTAAAGAATATTGCAAAAGAATCAAAAATAGGCGCTGGTTTTTTCGAAACAAGCACGGATACCGCCACCCAGTACATAGCCGCATATGCGGACGGTGAGTTTGCCGGTATGGGCTACCTGTTGCCCGGTGGCAAAAGTGAGCGTGTTAAAAAATACGCCGCCGTACACGACAACTACAGGCGTAGCGGCATTGGCAACCTGATCTTCCGTATGCTTATCCGCCGCGCGTACAATGCGGGCTATAAAAGCTCCGTCGTCTTCACCCCGCCTGAGGCAGTAGCATTCTTTATTAAACTTGGCTACGTAACTTTCGGTTCACACGGCGGCCTTGTCGAAATGCGCCGCGATGGGGATGTTTTTGGGGTGTGTTCTTAATATACTGGTCATTTCACAGTTTTTTTAACGTTATCTATTGACTACAGTAACATGAATAACATCCCCAACTTGCTTACCAATCCTCGCACGGATAGACTTGAGAACACCTATAACATAGCTAACAGACCCATCCGCGTTCCTCAACCCCATATTCACTATGCTGCCTTCATACACTTCGCCGTCAAAAGTAGCGCGCACCTTCACGCGGCCTTTGCCAAACTCCTCACGTATATCGTACGGAAACACCACGTACGCACCTCCCTTTCCGCATTCGGACGAGCAGATCACCGCATCATATTCGTAGATTTTCTTTGTCGTCATTTTATTATAAGCACAGCCTCCGTCGCCGTCTGCACTTCCTCGGCGGTGTAGCCGTTGCGCAGCTCCGCCAGCACAAGGCCGTCTACCGTAACCTCAATTACGGCCATCTCCGTAATTATCATATCCACGACACCCGCCGCGGACAACGGCAGCGTACATTCTCTAAGTATCTTCGCGGCACCTTTAGCCGTATGCTCCATCGCGACGATAACTTTTTTCGCGCCGACGAGAAGATCCATCGCGCCGCCCATGCCAGGTACGAGTTTTCCTGGTATCATATAGTTGGCTATATTACCCGCCTCATCCACCTGCAGCGCGCCAAGCACCGTAATGTCCAGATGCCCGCCGCGTACGATGCCAAACGACACGGCCGAATCGAAGTACGCGCCTCCCGGCAAGATCGTAACGACATCGCCGCCCGCGTTTACAATAAGAGAGTCGGCCTCGTCTGCCGCCGGCACGGGTCCAAGGCCGGTAAACCCATTTTCGGAATGAAATACGACATTAACCCCTTCAGGCAAAAAATCCGCAACCTTTGTTGGTAAGCCAATACCCAAGTTGACGTACTGCCCATCCCTAAGCTCCATCGCCACGCGGGCGGCTATATCGTTTTGTATTTGCTGTTTTTCCATCATTCTAATCCTCTCTTCGCGCCGATCTCCCGATCTATCAAAGTTTCAATATAAGTTGCCTGCAGCCATACCCACATCATCTAACGACCGTAATTGAGCAAAATAACCAAATTAAAAGCAGATCAGCCAATTCCGCTCCTATCGTCATTTTTCTCGAACTTGCGAAACCGTTTATTATATGAAGAATGTTCGTAGAATAACTACATGCGCAGTTATTCTACGAACAGGCTAGGACGCTTACGCGTTGCTCAGCCCTACTTTGAAATAGCAAAAAATTTTTCCAAGCTAAAATTTTTTTTGCTATTTCAAAGTAATTCCTCTATAAAATTCACCGCGCTATTACGCCTTCACCACATAATCCACAAAGATACCTGGCGTGATAACGCTGTTCGGCTCAATTCCGCCAATTTTTATAAGTTCACCGGCCTCGCAGATCGTGAGACGAGCCGCGCCGGCCATCACGTTGTTCATGTTCACCGCCGCGCCTTTATACGTCATGTTGCCGCTTTCGTCCACACGCGCGCCGTAGATCAGGCCCACATCAGCGGTAAGGGGTAGCTCCAGCAAGTATGCATTGTCGTTTACCATGATCTTCTCTTTGCCCTCTTCCACCGCCGTGCCGATGCCCGTCGCTGTTAAAAAGCCTCCCAAGCCGTACGCCGCGGCGCGTATACGTTCCGCTAATGTTCCTTGCGGTATTAGTTCAACTTCCATCTCACCAGCATTCATCAAAACGCCGCTTTTCTTATTTGTGCCTATATGCGATGAAATAAGACGTTTAACGCGCCGCTCGGCTACCAAACGTCCGACGCTCGCGTCTTCCCAGCCACTGTCCACGGTAATAAGCGTTAAATCGCGTATATCGGCTTCCAGGATTGCGTTTATGAGCATATCCGGCCGCCCAACGCGCCCAAAACCACCAATCATCACGGACATCCCGCTTTTTATGAAACCCATAACCCTATCGACTGTTATAACCTTATTCATTATCCATATACCTCCATTCATACGCCTGCCTTACTTTACCATGCCACACTATAGTTATCGCACCATACGGGCATTTGTTTACGCAACGGTAGCACATCGTGCAGTTTTGTTTATGCGTAACCATGTTTCCGCTCACCGCCAAATTACCCATAGGGCAGGCCGCCTCACACACACCGCACAGTGTGCATTTGTCCGATATCCTAACCGACTTATTCGCCGCTTGTTCCACTTTGTTTAATAAAACACCCTGAAATAAACCCAAAAAACGCGAAAACGGGTTAAACCCACGCTTCCTTACTTTCCCAAGCACTATGTTATCACAGGCCTTTTTCATCTTCTTCTGCGCTCGCTTGGCGCACCTCTGTATCGCACCCTCACCCGCCGTCGGCAGTATCGCCACATTGGTGACGTTGTTCGGCATGAAAAAATGCTCGGCGTATATAACCCGCACATACCCCTTAGGGATAAGCTGCATAAATGCCCTCGCCCCGTCGCCTGAAAGGATTAACTGAGTACAGAAAATGATTACCCGCTTCCCCCTCAATGCGTTCACATACCGTGTTACAAACTCCCTCAAAATGCGGGGTACCCTAGACATGTACACGGGATAACAAAAAGCTATCGTATCGCTTTTACCGATATGGCGCTCAAAATCAACGTCTTCCTCAATGGAAAAGCATTTCGCACCCATATTCCGGCTAAACAGCTCAGCAATGTACTTAGAGTTACCCGTGCCTGAAAAATAGAGCATAAGCATAACAAAGCACCCCCTATTTTTTAGTATACACTGTTTTACCCATATTTTCAACTTAAATATGTTTAGATTCAACTTGACAGCCCCCTTTCGAAATGCTAAAATGATGTTGGATATAAATAATACGAAAACTAGGTAAATTATGAGCAACAGCAGAGGTTCGCAGGGGCGCGCCGCACCAACGCGCGGCTCACAGGCGAAGGCGGCTCCGCAAAACCGCGGAAGCAGTAAAGCTAACGTAAAAACTGCCGCCAACCGCCAACCGGCAGCAAAGCCCCAGCGAGGTAAACCCGGAACAAAAAAAACGCCTGCAAAAAACTACCAAAAAGCGAAACTAACCGACGCGCAAATCAAACGCCACAAACGATTGAGCGATTGGGCGGGTGCGGTTTTTGCTGCTTCCGTTTTTGTGCTTATCCTATACATAACATTTTGGCCTGTACAGTACCAAGGCTCGGCGATGGAGCCCGCCCTCCGGAGTGGCGACAGGCTATTTATTTCCCGCGCAGCCGCTATGTTTAACAACCTAAACCACGGCGACATCGTCGTATACCGGCACGTCTACACAGATACCTTCGGAAACGAGCATACCATCAGCGCGGTTGCGCGCATCGTCGGCATGCCCGGCGACAGGGTAAGCATACAAAACGGCGCAGTTTTTATAGATGGCCTCCCCCTTCATGAACCATATATCATGCCGCATATCTCCACGCACCCTGAAATGCCGCCGCGCACACTAAGCCGCACCGAATTTTTCCTACTCGTAGACGACCGCTTTTCCGGCGGCGACAGCCGTGAGTTTGGCGTGGTACAACGTGGCGATATTACGGCCCGGGTACTGTTTATGCAGGTTAGGTAAGTTGTATGCCAAACTAAGGAGTTATACTATTTATGTGTATTTCCGGCGGAAAACTCTGCCTAAATATAAATGTTCTTGTCGCAGACACGTTAAACTTTTGTTAACACCGGATATGATCCAAAAAACAAATGTACGATCAATGGCAGGTTATACAAACATCGGACGAAGACAACAACTATATAAAATGGATTAACTGGGATTAAATCAATCGGTTACCCCAGCGATGACGACGGCAAAAATATAATAACCTGTACTTTTGAAATTATCTAAGTAATACTAAAAAGGGTAAATTATAATGACAACAGTATACTTCATCCGCCATGCCGAGCCGGATATTAACGTACATGACGACCAAACCCGCCCTCTTACGCCAAAAGGTGAGGTAGATACCGAACTTGTTACGGAATATCTTAAAGACAAAGGGATAACCGCTGTATTGTCCAGCCCGTTCAAACGGTCATACGACACGGTTCACCCATTTGCCCAACACACCGGCTTACCCATAAATACGGTGGACGGCCTACGCGAGCGCAAAGTCTCGGATGAATGGATCCCCTCATTCGGCGAATTTACGCAAAAGCAGTGGGCTGATTTTGACTATAAACTCCCAACGGGTGAATCCCTCCGCGAGGCGCAAGCGCGCACCATATCCGCGCTAACCCAAATACTTGATAAATATAACGGCCAAAACATCGCCGTCGGCACGCACGGCACAGCGCTTTCCACAATCATAAATTTCTACGATGGCACTTTTGGGTATAACGGTTTCAGCAAGTACGGCCGCGTCTTCCCATGGATAGTTAAGATGCTGTTTGTGGGCAGGGAGTGCATAGGTTACGAACTTATCGACCCGTTTAACCACATTGAGCCGGATTTTAACACAAGCGTCAATACCTTTTATCTGTACCCGACGCACGAGTATTGCAGAATCGTCGTAATCTTCGCTAGATACCAGAACAAATGGCTTTATTGCCGCGCGCGGGAGAGGGACTGTTACGAAACCCCCGGCGGCCGCGCCGAACGTGGCGAGACACCGATGGCCGCCGCCAAGCGCGAGCTATATGAGGAGACCGGCGCAACCGACTTTACCTTAACACCGGCGTACGACTATACTCTCCATTATTCCAACACCTTCGTCAAGGGGCGCGTTTTTCTGGCTGAGATAGAGGAGCTTTCTGACATGCCCAGCTATGAAATGGCCGAGGTTAAGTTATTTGACACGATACCCAACAAAATGCGGTTTCCGACGATTTTACCGGAATTGTTTAAGAGGTTAAAATCGGAGTGCTTTATATAGTATTCCCAAGTTTATGGCATGCCTGTATTCCTTTATCGTTCTCATAGCGTTATAACAAAAACACCAATAAATCATAAACCAAACTATGCAAATAAAATCTATAAAAACCAGCAACTTCCGAAACCTGGCAAGTGAAACCATACACTTTGGCAAAGGGTTAAACATCATACAAGGCAAAAACGGCCAGGGTAAGACAAACCTGCTTGAGGCCGTCTATTTTTCTGCAACCGCCCACAGCCACCGCACCGGCCAAGCAGTTGACATGATAAACACCAATGCAGATATAAATACTACCCCCGATCAAAACACCATTGTGGACGAGTCCACCGTCGAAACCATAATTATCCGCGATAACGGCGGTTATAAAGATAAAATTAATTCGGTCATCCGAAGAAAAGGGCGCAGCGGCGCGGCACGGCTTGCCGCTGTAAACGGCCTAGGTATCAGCAAACTCGGCGACTTAATGGGTGTGCTTTATACGGTTATGTTCAGCCCGGAGGATTTAGGCCTGATAAAGGCGGGTCCAGCCGAACGCCGCCGCTTTATGGATATGGAGCTGTGCCAGATAAACGCCCTGTATTATCACAACCTCAACCAATACCACAAAACACTGAAGCAGCGCAACGCCTTGCTTAAATACATGAAACGCAGCACAAGCCACGACCTTACCGCACTTGATGTGTGGGATGAACAGCTGAGCATTTACGGTGAGGCCATCCATGTAAGCCGCAACGCCTACATAAACGAAATATCCCAGCTGGCAGAAAGGATACATAAGGAACTGTGCGGCGAGGAATTTAGTGCCATTTACAAACCCTCCGCAATGCGTGGCGAGCTTGGAGATAGGCTGCGTAAAAGCCGTACGCGCGACATTGCCACGGGTACGACAACTGTCGGTATCCATAAGGATGATATTTTATTCACGGTAAACGGCGTGGATTCTCGCATTTACGCGTCGCAAGGGCAAAGCCGCACCGCTGCGTTGGCCGTTAAACTTGCCGAGGCCGCCTTCATCCGCCACGAAAAATATGAAAACCCCGTCCTATTGCTGGACGACGTGATGAGCGAGCTTGACCCGTACCGACAGGCACAGCTGTACGAGCGCATCGACGGCTTACAAACCCTAGTTACAGTCGCGACGGATGAAAGCGGCGGCGGCATTATCTCCCCCGCAAATATAACTGATGTTAAGTATTTTATCGTATCCCGCGGAATTGTTGATGAAGTTATAAAATAAAAAGTAGGGGCGGCAATTTGCCGCCCCTACACTAAATATCTTACCGCCCGGCACGAAGCTGCGACTTGCGCACCTCCTCCTCCCGCTGGCGTATCGGTATACAGAAATCTATCTGCAACTTTCCGCCGAGCATAGGTCTCAAACCCGTACTCCATCGCGCAATCAATTACCTTCATTCCGCAGGATAAATCATGCAGGGCATAATTCAGTTTACGCCAGATTACGTAAGACATCACCGATGTACCGATAATACGGCTGAAATGAGGAACAGAATAACCTGCGGCATCCGCTATCACCAACGCGTTCATTTCATCCTTAATATTATATTCAATAAAATCCAGCGCATTTTGTAACGCTTCGGCATGATTCATAATCATCACCTGCTTTCTTACCATTTAGCTCAACCATATTCCCTTAGGTTATTTAGAGTATATCACAGTTTAATGAAAACCTTATCCTAGAATGCTACATTTTTAATAATATACCCAAAGGAGCTTTGCATGAACACCAAAGATATACAAACAATACCGGCAAAATCCATTATATACAAAACGCAAAGCCCGAGCGCATGGTTTGGGGTTGACTACAATATGAACATTTACCGCGGTTGCCCCCACGGCTGCATTTACTGCGATAGCAGAAGCGACTGCTTCCAAAACAAAGATTTCAATACGGTAACGGTTAAAGAGAATGCCTTACGCATCATCCGCGACGATCTTAAGCGTAAGGTTAAAACGGGCGTGGTCGGCACGGGCGCGATGAGCGACCCGTACAACCCCGTGGAGCGGGAATTGAGGCTGACACGCAACTCGTTGGAGTTACTGAACGCCTTCGGTTTCGGCGCGTCCATCGTTACGAAATCGTCGCTGATTACGCGTGATATTGATGTGTTACAAGATATCCAGACCCATTCGCCGACGATAGTGAAGCTCTCCATCACCACGGCGGACGATAACTTGAGCCGCCAACTGGAGCCATGCGCGTCCGTAACATCCGAAAGGTTTGAGGCTTTGCATACACTTTCCGAAAGCGGTGTTTTCTGCGGCGTGTTCATTATCCCAATGCTGCCATACATCACCGACAGCGCGGACAATCTTGTGCAATTGCTCCGCATGGCAAAAAACGCCGGAGCTAAATTCGTTTATACTTACATGGGCATGACGCTAAGACCCGGCAGCCGTGAATATTATTATGAGCACCTCGACAAAATTTTACCAGGCACAAAGGAGAAATACATAAAACGCTACGGCCTGCGGAAACATTGCCAGTCACCAAATTCAAAAAAATTATGGGGCGTGTTGGCGGAAGAATGTGAGAGGTTGGGGCTGTTGTATGATATGAAAGCCATTACGTTTTATTATAAATCCGTTTATGCGAATAGGCAGTTGACATTTTTGTAAGATGTAAACAACCATGAAAAGTACGAAACACGTGAAATACGCACCGTCAATTATACTTGCAGCGAAACCCGTAGCGGCTCGCACCGTCATTGCAGATTAACTCCCAGTTGATCCGCAATCTTATACATCAAACGATTAAACCTTGACATTTCTACTTTTTCTATATAAACTATATCATGGTGATGTATATGAATCAAATTTTAACCCCTACCCAAATAGCAATAGACGGCCCGTCTGGCGCAGGCAAATCTACGGTTGCGCGCCTTGTTGCAGAGCGTGCCGGTTTTTTCTACGTAGATTCCGGTGCGGTTTACCGTGCCGTCGCATTGGCTTATTATAATCATTGCGACGATTTAGGCTCTGTAACGGATGAAATACTTACCGATATTTTAAGCCGCACCGAAATAATTGTACAAAACTCACAAAATACGCAAAAAACCATTCTAAACGGCAAAGACGTTATGGATACAATTCGCACGCCGAAGATAGCCATGGCGGCGTCCGCGCTAGCCGCATACACGCCCGTACGCCGATTCGTTACGGATACAGTGCGTACAGTCGCCGCCAAGGAAAGCGTAGTGATAGACGGGCGAGACATCGGCACGAAAGTTTTGCCTAACGCAAACCTTAAGATATACCTGGACGCAAGCCCGGAAATACGCGCACGGCGACGGTTTGACGAACTGCAGGCAGCTGGCAAGAACGTGGTGTACAGTGATGTACTGAACGACGTAATCACGCGCGACCACAACGACTCCACCCGCGCTCTGGATCCGCTCCGCAAGGCGAACGATGCCGTTACCCTCCTTACGGACAACCTCACCATTAACGATGTTATCGATAAAATTCTGTCCCATCTAAAGGAAATTACGGCTTAATTCACGTAAACACTTGCGTATAGTTGATAAACATGTGGACACCCCAATTATAGCCTATACGGAAATAAAATATTATAACTACAGACAATTTATACTAAACACGAAGGAAGCATGTTATGATGCAAATTAAAACAACGCCATTAGAAATACTTGCAAATCTGTCAATTGAACAGCTTGACTTGGCAAAACAGTTTGTTGACTTAGGAATACGATTAAACTGCTCGGTTAACGTCAAGCACTACCCCAAAGATAAAACATGGAAGTGTAAATTTACAACAAAGAAACCAAAAAAAAATCTCTTATGTACATTATGGATCACAGACTCGCATGAATGGCTCGTTCAGTTACGTTTATTTAATATTCACACATTTATCGAACTTGTTCAAACACGCTCCGAAAATGTTAAAAATATCATTAAAAGCCATGGCGGGAGTTGCACAGGGTGCAACAACGATTGCGGACGTGTTGACGATTTTTGCCTAGATAATGTTACATACAATAAATGCTGTATGTGCAATTATGTGTTTAAGAATTTATCTGCAAGCGACTGGGTAAGCGTATTGGAAATTATGGAAGTAGAACACCGGATGATAACGAGTGAAGTTGCAAAACCGTAGATAATAAGCATTATACGCAACTATTGGATTGCTTCGCTACGCTCGCAATAGACTTTGTAAAAGTGGTCACAGACCGCCTCTACAAAAGTATTTCGCTACAAGTTTAATGACGGCGCGGCAACTTCGCCTTATAAACAAACTATGCGAAATTCATTATATCGCAATAGAACATTTTAAATATCGTGATGAAAGGTGTACTTATGCTCTACACAATCGGCAAGCCTTTAACATTTTTGTTCTATAAGTTGTTTTTCCGGGCTTCTGTTACGGGAAACAAAAATATCCCGAAGGACGGCGCTGTGCTTCTCTGCGTAAACCACCTAAGCAACCACGACCCACTCCTCCTAGGTACTTTTACCAAGCGGCGCATCCATTTTATGGCAAAGGAGGAGCTTTTCCGTATGCCCATTATCAGGCAAATGGTCCGAAGCCTCGGCGCGTTCCCCGTTGACCGCAACAACCCCGGTCAGGCCAGCTTTAAAGCAGGTATGGAAATACTATCGGCCGGTAAAGTCCTATCCGTCTTCCCCCAAGGCCGCCGTTTTGCGGAGATACGCAAGGAGGACGCAAAGCCCGGTGTTTCCCTCTTCGCCCTCAAAAGCGATGCGGTCGTCATACCTGTAAAGATCGCGCCGCAATACAAAATCTTCCGTAAAACCAGGATAATTATCGGAAAGCCAATAGACCTATCCGCACACCGTACGGACAAGCCGAAGTCCGATACGTTAAAAGCCGTTACAGATCTAATTATGGAAAAGATAATGGAGTTATAACTTATGCCGGAGATAAGAATTGCAGCGTCCGCCGGGTTTTGCTTCGGCGTAGGGAGGATTGTTAATGCCGTTAAAAAGCTGTCCGATAAACACGGCGGCGGCATCTACACCATCGGCCCAGTTATCCATAACAAAGCCGTCGTGGCGGAACTGGAAGAACTCGGCATCCGTTCCGTAGCCGATGTTTCCGAACTAAAAACCATCCCACGCGACAAGATAAAAGCCGTCGTCATCCGCTCACATGGTGTGCCGCCTCACTTAACACGCGAGTTATGTGAATGCGGTTATAATCTATATGACTACACCTGCCCCGACGTTGCAAAAGTACAGAAATCGGCTGCCAATGCGGGCAAAAACGGCTACGGCCTGATCATAGCTGGCGACAAAAACCACCCGGAGATCATAGGCATACGTGGTTTTTACGAAGAACACGGAAGGCAAGCGATAATCGTTGCAAACGAGCGCGAGGCATCCGACTCTATCTTCCCCGATACCGTTAAATACGACTTTATCGCGCAGACGACGTTTGACGCAGAGGAGTACGGCCATATCGAATACATACTCAACCACAAGCACATAAACTTCACCACGCACCAAACTTTGTGCCGAGGCACGACAACACGCTACACCGAAGCTAAAAAACTTGCAAAGACATGCGATATTATGCTTGTTCTGGGTGATAAAAACAGCAGCAATACCCGCAAACTCTTTGAAATTTGCGAGCGCGAAAATAAAAACACTTTTTTTATTGAAAATTTGTATAAAATTGATAAAAAGTTATTGAAATTCTTGAAGGAATCTGATATGATTATTGGAGTTACGGCAGGAGCGTCCACACCGCCTGCCATGATGCAGAAAATCAGAGAACAGATACTAGAACTTAGAGTCTAGTATCTGCTTCTAGTATGTAGGAGGAACACGAATGAGTGAAATCAACCAAACCCCAAGCGTAGACAGCTTTGAAAGCATGCTTGAAGGCGTAAACATGACGCTGCGCACCGGGGAAACCGTTAGGGGCAAAGTCATCAAGGTGTCAAACGGCGAAGTTTATGTAGACTTGGGCTACAAGTCCGACGGTATCATCCAAAAGGGTGAATATTCCGACGACCCAGGCAAAGACCCAACAAGCGAACTTAAGCCCGGCGACGAGATTGATGTCTATGTCACCCGGGTAAACGACGGAGAAGGCAATGTTCTCCTCTCCCGCAAGCGCGCGGAAGGAAGGAAGAACATGCTTGACCTCGAGGCTGCTTTCAAAAACGGCACGCCTATGCCCGGCACGATTACGGAAATCATCAAAGGAGGTTGCATAGCTCTTATCAATGGCGTAAGAACATTTGTGCCCTCCTCGCAAGTTGCGCACCGCTTTATTTCCGATTTATCTGAACTTAAGGACAAAGAGTTCAACTTCATGATCCTGGAGTTTGACAAAAAGGCCAAACGCATAATCGCCGGCCGCCGTGACCTTGCCGCCAAAGAGATCGAAGAAGCCAAAGAGAAGGCCTTCTCAACGATCCGCGAGGGTGACCGGATCACCGGCAAAGTCAGCCGCATCACTCGTTTCGGCGCGTTCGTTGATTTGGGCAGCGTAGACGGTCTTATCCACGTTTCCGAGCTCAGCTGGGGTCGCATCCGCCGCGTAACCGACGCGGTTAAGGAAGGCGACACGGTGGAAGTCGTAGTAGTTGGCATCGATATGGAAAAAGGCAAAATCTCCCTTTCACTCCGCGGCGTATCGGAAGATCCGTGGGCAAATATTGAGGAAAGGCTACCTATCGGCTCTATCGTTGACGGTAAGGTCGCACGCATCACAAGTTTTGGTGCGTTCGTTCAAATTGAGGAAGGCATTGATGGGCTTGTGCATATCTCCCAAGTTGCCGGCCGCCACATTGATAAAGTGGAGGACGAGCTTAAAGTCGGTCAGGATATCAAGGTTAAAGTCACCAATATCGACATTGAGAAAAAACGCGTCAGCCTTTCCAAGAAAATCGCCGATAACGAAATCTACTTCGATTACTTGGACGATGAGGAATATTTCGACGAACACGATTTCTACGAAGGCGACGATGAATTTGTCGAAGAAGTTACCGTAGAAGCAACAGCAGAAGAGACTACGGAAGAATAAAAGCTATTTTGCATAAACAGCCCGCATATGCTGGGCCAGCACCGTAGGGGGTGGGCTTGCCCCACCCCCTACTCTACATTTGTTGGGTTACAGTTAGAGGAGAGAACCTATGTTGTCAGGACAAATAATACAAAGCGCAATAAGCGGAATAAACGAAATCACTGGACGCGAAATCTGCGTTATTGACCGTGACGGAAAAGAGCTTGCCGCCACACAAAACTCCACGCTTTTTTCCACATACGCCGCTGAAACACACGCTTTTGTAGACACACCGGCGGACAGCCAAGTCGTTAGCGGCTGCCAGTTCGCAAAGGTTATGTCCAACGGCATTTGCGAGCTAGTCGTTCTTGTCCGTGGAGTTGACGGGGAATCATACCGCATCGCCAAAATGGCGGCGCTTCATATACAAACCCTTTCGTCCGCTTACAAAGAACGTCACGATAAGGATAACTTCGTAAAAAACCTGTTAATGGATAACCTCCTATGGGTTGATATAGAGAACCGCGCAAAAAAACTACGCATCGACCCGGGTCTTCGCCGCGTCGCCTTCTCCATCGAAACAACTGGTGACACATCCCCCGGCAGCGACGTGGTGGAAATCGTACGCAACATCTTTCCCGAAAAAGAAAAGGACTTCATCGCCGCGGTGGATCACAACTGCGTCGTGCTGATTAAGGAACTCATGTCAGATGAAGGCGTGGACGAGCTTATAAATCTAGGCAGGATCCTCCGGGATACCCTAATTTCCGAAAGCATGAGCAACGTATACATTTCCATAGGCAAGCCGGTTACGGAGCTTTCATATGTCTCCGGTTCCTTTAAAGAGGCAAAAATGGCAATGCTTGTAGGGAAAACCTTCTTCCCCGGCGAGTATGTAACCAGCTACGAGCGGTTAGGCATCGGGCGCCTGTTCTACCACTTACCCAAATCCCTTTGCCGCCTTTTTACGAACGAAATATTCTCCGGCGCAACCTTCGACCAAATAGATAAAGAAATGACGACCACGGCATACGAACTTATGCGCAACAACCTAAACCTATCTGAAACAGCGCGCCGCATGATGCTGCACCGCAACACACTCGTATACCGTATAGAGAAACTGAAACGTTTGACCGGCCTGGATCTACGTATATTCGACGATGCCGTGAAGTTTTATATCGGCATGCTGGTGGGGCGGTTTATAGAAAGTTAATAAAAATTGTAAACATAGTTACTGTAGAACGCATCCATATTCTAATAATTCAATTTAAAAGAAATTCTTAACGCTTGACAAAAATATAAAGATATTGTAATATATTAATAATGTTGTAACAAAATCGTAACATTTCAAAAGAAAAGGGATAAAAACTTGTTAGAACTTATAAACGCCACTAAAATTTACACAGACAACGGCGCCGTAGGTCTACAAAACGTAGATCTGTTTGTTGACGCTGGGGAGTTCGCCTTTGTGTGCGGCCATTCCGGCTCTGGGAAGACGACGCTTATAAAATTGATTTTTTGCGAGGAAAGACTTACCTCCGGGCATCTTTTTGTTGACGGTGTAGATATCACGAAATTACGCAAAAAAGAAATACCTTATCTACGCCGCCGCGTGGGTGTTGTTTTCCAAGACTTTCGCCTGCTCCCTAATAAAACAGTATATGAAAACATTGCCTTCGCTATGGAAGTTGTTGAGGCCAGCTACCGCGACATCCGCCGCGAGGTACCCAAGGTACTTAGCATGGTAGGCCTTACAGCCAAAGCAAAGTCCTATCCAAAGCAACTTAGCGGCGGCGAGCGGCAACGCACTGCCCTTGCCCGCGCCATCGTTAATAAACCGCCGTTTTTGGTCGCAGATGAGCCTACCGGCAACTTAGACCCCGACACGGCTTGGGAGATCATGCAGGTTCTTGAGGACATAAACGCTATAGGTACAACTGTACTTGTGGCCACCCACGCCTGGGATATCGTTGACAATATGCAGAAGCGCGTTATAAAATTCGAGAACGCTCGCATCGTGCGGGACGACGAAGGCGGATACGCTGACGAGGAGCTGTATGAATGCAGCACCGACGACGACAGCCACGAATATTATGGCACCGACGATTTTGAAGACGAAGGCGGGTATGACGATGAAGATTAGGTCTTTCAGCCGCTATTTAGTCGAGGCTTTGCGGAGCATTGCCAGAAACAAGATGATGTCGTTTACGTCCGTAATCATCGTATCAGCCTGCCTGCTTATAATGACTTTGATGTACGTAGTTACGGCGAACCTCAGCAGCATGCTTGATGAGGTTATGACAGACGTACGCATCGCGATTTTTGTGGAGGACTTCGTACCGGAAGGACAGCCGTTATTGGACATGAGGCAAACACTTCTTGACCACCCCCACATCACCAGCATCATATTTTTTACGCGGGAAGAAAATCTCGAAAATATGATTGAATCTTTGGGTTGGGAAGAGGATCTACTGGGTGGACTTGACCGCACTACCCTTCTTAATCGCCGCTTTGATTTATTTGTTAATGATGTAGAAAATGTTCACGAGGTCGTTAGCTGGCTAGAGAACGCACCAATCATAGCACCTTTAGTATACAGCATAAGTTCCGATGAAGAAATCATCGGCACATTAATTGGCATCAACAGGACAATCACTATCGTTTCCGCTTCAATAATAGGCGTTTTGGCAATATTATCGGTTATCATAATCATGAACACAATACGACTGACCATCGACAGCCGAAAAGTACAAATAGGTATCATGAAGTTTATCGGCGCAACAAACGGCTTTATCCGCGGCCCATTTATTTTTGAAGGTATGCTCTTAGGCCTCGTCGGGGCGGCGATACCGCTACTTGTCGTCATCACTATGTACGATGGGCTGATGAATAGCCTTATCTACGGCAACATACCCGATGTACAGGGTCTTGCCTTCCTTACCGGCGGCGATTTATTCCCGATCCTTATCCCGGCCGTACTTGGCATCGGCGCATTCCTCGGCGTGTTTTCCAGCGTCGTTACTATCCGTAAATATTTGAATGTGTAACAACACACGTAGAGGCGGCAATTTGCCACTCGCCACCCCTACGTGTAATGTAATACCCTCCCTCCACCTAAAATCTAATCCACCAAGGAGTTGTATAATTATGAAAAAAATCGCTTATATTACATTAACAATTATACTTATACTTAGCTTCGCAGTACCCATTGCAGCAAACAACCTAACGAATATGCGAAACGATCGCAATGCACTCAGCAACCGCTCTACCCAGCAGCGGCGCGAACTTAACAGCATCCAAAACCAAATGAACGCTTTGGAATTTCAAATGCGTATGCTTGACTTAGACATCGAAATAGCCGAACAGAGCTACCAACATTACACGGAATGGTTAGAATGGGCACAACGAGAGCTGGATGCACTTGAAGAGGAATTATCCCGCGCCCTCATAGACTATGAAGAACATATGCAGCGTTTCGCCGACCGCATCCGCCACTTAAATATGACAAATACATTCGGCAGGAATAATCTGCTACTTTTACTTAATTCCGGCAACCTTAACGAA
>WQWB01000003.1 GCA_009785555.1 Defluviitaleaceae bacterium
AGACGGCGCTATAACCCGCCGCGAGGTGAACATGAACGAGCAAGTTGGAGGATTCCACGGCCACCACGACGGCGAGCGTATCTTTATCAGCATTGGCCTTGGCTTTGAAGGTGATAACATTAAAACTGTTGAGTTTATCGCACAAAAAGGTGTTTTTGCCACACAGCACATGAGTAATTTCGACAAAAACAAACCACACAGCGGTTTTTCTACCGAATACGGCGGCAGACGCGTCCTTATGCTTGGGTATAATTTTGAAATGGCAGGAGAACGCTTGGTTTTTGAACAGAACTATATTGATAACGACCTTCTTATATTTTGGAGCATTGAAGCAGATAGAAACGATTTCATCCCATCAGATGCCGAGTTTATGGTTATAGTAACATTTGACGACGGAGAAGTGATTTACGATATGTTCACCATCAATTTTGGGGATCGTTTCGGGATGATTACGATTTATACAAGCGAAGAGGAACAAGCGGCGATGTTGGCCGCTAGTATAAGAGAATGGGAGTTCTATTCAAACCTTTCCCTTGACGAAATGGTACATGTTGCCGATGCCGTAATTACGCGAGTGCCGCAATACGACGAAATGTTCGGCGGCGTGGAAATGTACTCTGCCTGTTTCGGCATAATGATATCCTTTTATGACCGGGACGGCAATTTGGTGGAATTCGTTCAGCCAGCTACGCGGTTTTCCCATAACTTCATGGAATTCGATGAACGCGGTATGGTTCTGTGGGAGATTAACCATTCCGAAGACGGCGTAAGCTCATATATTGCGTTCTTTATGCAGGATGACTACGGCAACATCAGCTTCCGCCGTTTCCTTGCGCCACGGTTTGCGGAGTAAAAACACATGAGTAATAAAAAAGCAGGCTGTTGATGAATTGGCAGCCTGCTTTTATTTATACATTCCAGTTTATTTATTCTGCTTCGTATTCCTCATGCTCTTCATATCTCCAAATAAATGGGCGTATATTCTCTAACACGCCTCCGCTTTGATAAGTTCCTAATATTAGCGTACGCCCTCCCGTACGCACCGCATTGGCCAATCGAACATTCGCTACAGAAGTAGCCGGATCCCATACCAAAACGTGCCCAAAAATATTTGGGTGTCCATCTAAAATATCGTACCCTATTAACAATAATGCATGCCCTAAGCGCCAATCCGTTATATGCTGCATTGATTGATACATCGCTTGTCTCATGTTTATTTGAGAAATTATTTGATTAAATGATGCAAAACTAAAAGCATTGGCATTTATTGAAAATAGATTTTGCAAAAAACCACCGACATCTGTAAAATAAACCGGATACCACGTTCTGCCACCGAACGGGCAGTTCCAGCCAAACACGAAATGCTCAATAGACCGCGCTGTATGGTTTGTTCCACGCCAACGGTTAACTATCATCGCCGTTGTTGCTGCCCAACAAAGATCGCTTGCAGGCACTTGAGTAACATGGTTAAATTCATGTAATCTCATAAAGGAATTTGTAGTTATCATTTCACGACTCAACCCATCGCGTGATTCAAGCTGCACATCAATAGGTTGACCAATAATAGTGGCTCCGTCACGTATTTCATATTCGCTTGGGGTAACAGAAAAACGGTATACAGATTCGTCCGGGAATAGGTATATATATTGCGAAAAATCAATCATCAACCGAGCAGACGATGTAAAGTTACGTAGGTTTTCTTCAGTAGATGAACGCCACCCCTGGCTACTATTAACCAATATTTTATCACCCAAGTCACTTATTGCCCACACGTTAAAAAAATCATCCGAAACAAGCGCGTAAATACGGTTTCTGTCAAGCGCATTAAATTCCTCAGCAAATTCAACACTTGAAAAACCACCTGCATGGCAATTGTACTCTTCCCTATAAAACAGCCATTGCGTTAATACGACTTCATTGCGTTCATTTAATATCGGTATAATTGCTGATGGCATTGGTCCGTGTAATACAGGTATGGCATTACCAATACGAATCTCGCTGGTTGGTATGCCAAGAATTATGTTTAAGAAATTGGTATATGATTGTACAAGCCAATCTAAACTACTTAAATGCCAATCCATAAAGGGTTGTTCGCTTCCATCAACGACAAACCTTAAATCTCTGCTTCCTCTGTTTTGGTTAAATGCCATATCATGCGTTCCGGCATGTATCGTTTTTTCAAACCCTCCAAATACCGATAAGGCAAACACAACAGACAATAAAACCGCTACTATTGATTTTAATTTGTTCATACGACATTTTCCTCCATTCTTTTTATTAAGGCATTTAATGTGTACTTAATTATGTACAAATTAATTATAGTATAGTATTTTCTAAATGTCAATATAATCAATTCGATAAATTTCGACATGGAAGAGTACCGCTTGTTTATCTTGTCTTTTTGGTCTAAAAATGGTACAATCACCATATTCTATATGGACAGGTCTGATTGCATGGAGAAGAGGATGTCAGAAATTTATGTATCGGCATCGCCGCATATACGTTCCAAGGAGACGTCCGGCGACATAATGCTGGATGTGCTCATCGCGCTTACGCCTGCAGCCATCATGGGTGCGTATTACTTCGGTGCGCGCGCGGTGTTTATCGTCGCCGTATCCGTTGCGTCGGCCATTTTGGCGGAGGTATTGTTCTGCGCTATAGTTAAAAGCCGGGGGGTTGCCGCAAAGGATCTCAGCGCGGCGATTACTGGGTTGCTGCTTGGGCTTAGCCTTCCCGTTTCCGTTCCTCTATGGCTGCCTGCCGTTGGTTCTGTTTTTGCCATAATCGTCGTAAAACAGCTCTTTGGCGGCATTGGGCATAATTTTATAAACCCCGCATTGGGCGCACGTGCATTTTTACTCGCCGCCTACCCTCATTTACTGACAAATTGGTCGGCAGGGCCGTACAGCCGCGTTTTTGACGCCTTCACCGGCGCGACGCCGCTGGCTCATCTATCACAATCAACAGAATCCATGATATCTGTGGCAAACATTTCAAATACTGACCTGCTCCGTGCATTCCATGGCAATACCTTAGGCTCAATAGGTGAAACTTGCGTTTGGGCGTTACTTCTCGGTTTTACGTATTTGCTTGTAAGGCGCGTAATCTCGTGGCAAATTCCCGTTACGTACATAACGGTTTTTGCCGCTTTGATGTGGATTTTAGGGCGAAACGGAATGTTTACGGGCAATATTCTGTATGAGATAATGATTGGATCGCTGCTTATCGGCGCAATCTTTATGGCAACGGACTATACGACATCACCCATCACAAAAAAAGGCAGGCTAATTTTTGCCGCCGGATGCGGTGTGCTGCACGCCATCTTCCGCCTATACGGCGGCCAGCCGGAAGGCACTACCTACGCAATCCTTCTAATGAACATCGCCACGCCACTCATAAATAGGCTTACAATACCGCGCAAATCAGCAACCACATGAAAACCGCCCTACCCCTATTTATAATAACCGTACTAGTAACGGCAGCAATCGCCTTTATTCACGGCCTTACGGAAGAACGGATAAAAACAAACGAACATGCCGCGTACACGGCTGCCCTGTCGGCGCTTGTTATCGGTATACCGGATCCAGTTTTTTCGGAAACACACGAAACAGGCAATAGGACGGGCGTCGTTTCATATACATTAGTTACATCCGGTGGAGAGTTTGCCGCCGTTGTAATTAATGTTCGTTTTATGGGTGACCAAGGGCCTGCATCGGTAGCCGTAGCCGCTTCCACATGCGGTAGTGTGCTTGGAGTAAAGGTTACATCGCACGAAGAAACACCCGGCCTTGGCGCAAACGCGGCAGGTACGGATTTTTTGTCGCAATTCACGGACAAGAGCGGTATTTTTAACGTAGTCCGAACCGCCAACGCCAGGATACATACAAACGATATCATAGCCGTAACGGCCGCCACAAACACATCACGCGCGGTGGCCGACGCGGTAAATGAGGCACTCCGCTTCGCTTCGCAATTAATTTTAAAATTTTATGCTGAAATTCTTGCCGAAGGGTAACTTTGTATGACTCATCCAGATTCCAACCGTTCACATCCATGCACCAAAATCATAAAAAACGGCATATTTACGGAAAACCCAATTTTTGTACAAGTTCTAGGCATGTGCCCTGTACTGGCCATAACGACATCCACGCTTAACGGCATCAGCATGGGTGCAGCTACGACCGCTGTTCTCACGTTCTCCAATATCTTTATCTCTATATTGCGAAAGGCAGTACCGACAGCCGTGCGAATACCCATTTTTGTTGTAATAATTGCGGGTTTCGTAACGATTGTGGAGTTCCTTTTGCGCGCATACGTACCCGGTGTATATAGCGCACTTGGAATTTACATTCCTCTTATCGTCGTAAACTGCATTATCCTTGGCCGCGCAGAAAACTTCGCGTCCAAACACAACCCATTAAGAGCCGCGGCAGACGGCGTGGGAATGGGGCTCGGTTTTGCCATGGCACTTATTATTGTTGGCGCATTTAGGGAAATTTTAGGAAGTGGTACGTTCCTTTCTGGTACTCCGTTTATGCTTACACTGCCTCCTGGTATCCCGCGTACAATCCTTATAGTTCTTCCTCCTGGCGGCTTTTTGACACTTGGTTTTGTAATGGCCATCCGTAAGCATATATTGGATAAGAAAAAAACGGTAAAGGTGGCGGAAAATAATGAGTTTACCCATTGTCTTTCTAAGTGCAGCTCTTGTAAATAATTTCGTTTTATCGCGCTTTATGGGGCTTTGCCCTTTCCTGGGAGTATCAAAAAACCTAAAAACCGCGCTTGGTATGGGCGCGGCTGTTATTTTTGTTATGGGTACATCATCCATCATAACTTTCATTGTAAATGAACATATACTGCTGGCTTATAATTTAGAATATCTATACATCATCGCATTTATACTAATAATCGCAAGTCTAGTACAACTTGTAGAAGCCATCATCAAGCGGATAAGCCGCACACTGTATACCGCCCTCGGCGTGTATCTGCCGCTGATAACGACGAACTGCGCAGTGCTGGGCGTTGCTGTAATTAACATAAGGGAAGAAGAGTTTAGCTTACTTCACGCCGCCGTAAACGGCATTAGCGCAGGAGCCGGATTTACGCTTGCACTCCTGCTGTTTGCCTGCATTCGGGAAGAAATGGTAGCGAACGCAATACCGAAAGCATTCCGCGGCCTGCCTATCACGCTGATTGCAGCCGGGTTAATTAGCATGGCATTCCTAGGGTTTGGTGGCATTTTATGATTTCGTTCGCAAATATTTTGACCGCCGTTTTTGCGGTTGGTGGCATAGGATTACTGCTTGGGATTGGGTTGTCGTTTGCTGATCGTAAAATCATCCCAGCCACAGATTATACGGATTCTATCACGGATAGGCTACCCGGCATAAACTGCGGCGCGTGCGGGTACGCCGGATGTACCGGACTTGCTCAGGCGATATCCGGCGGCACCGCAAGCATATCCGATTGCCCCCTACTTAAAGATGAGGAACCCAACAGCCAAACCACGGCATTTATAGCCTGTAACGGGCACCTTTCCGTATCTCCGCCAAAGTTTGAATACCAGGGCGAAAAAAGTTGCCATGCGGCGGCGCTTATAGGCGGCGGCCACAAACAATGCATCTACGGCTGTTTAGGTAACGGAAGTTGTACACTGGCTTGTCCGGAAGATGCAATTAAGACAACGGACGGGATAGCTCGCATAAATTCCTCCCTATGCACATCCTGCGGTAAGTGCTTAAAGTCATGCCCAAGGAATTTGATAAAATTAATACACACCAAATCTACGGCCGTACGGTGCAGTGGCAATGACGATGCCAAAAAGACACGCACAATATGCAAATCAGGCTGCGTTGCGTGCAAGCTTTGCATTAAGGTTTGCAAGAATGGAGCCATAAATATCAAGAATAACCTTGCGGAAATTGACGAAAAATACTGCGAATCCTGCGGGCATTGCGAGGTAGCATGTCCATTTAACACCATCACAACTCTACCTATAGTTTAGTTATATTTCTACTTATGGTTTATTTTAACAACCAACGGTATCTTGAAACACTGTAAACTACGTGTTATACTGTTGTCATTAACTCAATAAAACCACTAAACCAAAAGGAGAAAACCATGACAAACTATTCAAGTAACAATGTAAGCATCGGTGTAAAAATCAACGCATTCCGAAAACAAAAAGGCATTACGCAGGAAGCATTAGCTGAGCATTTGGGTGTGTCTGCCCAAGCGGTATCTAAATGGGAAAATGACAACGCCTGCCCGGACATCGGTTTGCTTGTACCTATCGCAAAATTCTTCGGCGTACGCACAGATGACCTTTTAAACAATGATGTACAGGAGGTTATGCTTGTGCCGGAAGAAAGGCGCAAAAACATTGATGACATGGTATTGCGCGTTATAATAAACAGCCAGCAAGGCGACAAAGTTCGCCTAAACCTGCCGCTTGCGCTGATAAAAGCCGCCGGGCAAATGGGACTTGAAATGTCGCAGATAAGCGGCGGCAACGAGGCCATGAAAAGTATAGACTTTAACCAAATCATTACACTGATTGAAAAAGGCGTACTGGGGCGATTAGTGGATATAGAGTCCTCAGACGGCACAACTGTCGTCGTTATGGTGGAATAGGATGTGGGTGATAATTAAGCGGCAGAATAAGCGAAACATACGCTTGCCCATACCCATCATGCTTGCAACTAGCCGCATCGGCGCACGGATAATACATAGGCAGATAGCGATAAACGGTGAAAACGCCATGTCGCTGGACGAACTGCGCCGTGCGCTCCGGAATCTAAGGAAGACCCTGCGTCGGCACAAGGGCTTAGAAATCGTGAACGCCCAGTCGGCGGCAGGCGAAGGTATTGTCGTTCGGCTGTAAAAAGGTAGACCCATAATTTTTGGGTCTACCTTATCCAATTTTAATGCTTACTCTTTTTCTTGACAGCAACCCAGACTTCTGAAACTTCATCGGGGTAATCGCCGTCCCCGCGAGGATAAACCTCCATCTGATATTCAGCCGGCTCGTATTCGGAGGCAGGAAAGTATTCCGAATAAATCTTTTTATAGATATCCTCATCAGCAGTGGATTTGCCATCACCAAAACTGAAACAGCGAAACTTAACCCATGTCCGGGCAGGTATATCCTTTACCAAAAACCCTTCCGGTACGGTTTCGCCTTCGTATGGGGTTGCAATATAATATATAAAGCTTTCACCGTCATACGACGACCCATCAGCAAATCCCATAGTTGAATCATAAAATCTCCCCTTGATACCGTGTTATTTTATTATCTTTTATTCCCTTAGCAAGTACCGCTTGTAAAATATCCTCTTTGCTGTCGGCAACCTCATTTGCCGGGAGGTCAAGCATTACATCCTCAACCTCTGCCGGGGTGTAGCGGAATTTTCCCGCAACCGCGCCATGAAACTCGCCGTCAATCAATAAATACCATAGAGTATCAGGATATGGGTGTGAATATCGCTCCTTCAACCAATGGTCGTTAGCTTTGACGAGCATATCATTTCGGTGCATGACAAATATAGACTTCGGCGGTTCGGCATTGTAGGTTTTGAGCAATGCAATATCATCAGGCAACACATAACCGTGGTCAGTTTCCGCAAGCAATTTTTCTTCGACAAGAGCGGCAATCGCCACCTTGATATCCTTGTCCGTCCATTTGTAGAAAGACTTCACCATCCTTTCATCAAAGCACACAAGCCGATATGCAAACCGCTTTATAATGATTTTTAAGGCTTCGTTCCGTGTATGCTTTTGCATATCCGCGTCGGGGAACATATCGGAAAATTTATGCCAACCCCTGTCCCATTCGCCGTCGTACTGGTCCTCATAAATTAAGAACGCTTCTTGTAAACGGTGTAGAGCAGGCGTAATTTCCTTAACCAACATACCTGTTTCTTCCTTCATCTGTTGTATGGTCAACGGTTCACGCTCAATCAATTCCAAAAGAGTTGTATGGCGAAACGTGGGTTTGGTTAAGGGCTTGGTAAAAGCGGCGGCGAACAATTCCAAATCCTCCGGCACTATCCAGCCGAGATTTCCACCCGCAAATCGCCCTTTGATTAAGCCATGTCTTAATTGGCGTTTGCGGTTGTATCCAATATCATCAAAGTCCGCGCGGAACGACAAGGATGGCGGGTCGCCAAAGCCATGCCAATAAACATTCAACCCTGGTTGCGAATCAACGTACAGTGCATTGTATTCGTCCTCGTTTGCCTTACGGGTTAAGAATTGCCGCTCCATGCGGAGGGCGGTTATTTTATCGTTCATGGCGTTGTCCTCCGTTATAAAATATAAACATTATTTCCGTCCGGGTCTTTTAATTCCATCTTTTCGCCACCCCACGGAGTGATAAACGGCGGCGGAATCTCATACCCTTTTTGCGTAATTTCGGTGTACGTTTTCTGATGGTCGTCACACTCAAAAACCAAACAAACCGCTCCATCTGTGTGCTTACCCCATTTGTTTTCATCCCAAATCCGAATGAGCGGAGCATCCTTGATGTAGCCCAAGAACACGCCGTCGTAATTCGGATCATCTTCTATTACGGGGATTCCAAGAATATCACGGTAAAATTCAACCAACCGTTTCGGATTTTTAGATGTGATGTTCATGCCTTTGAAATTCTTAATCATTGCTTTTTCCTCTCGCAGGGCAATTATTGCCAAGTTGACCATTCCAACCACCATTTTTTATCTTTGGCGTTATAATATTCATCATCTATGCACTTGAATTTTTGTGCGGTTATGTGTCTTCTGTTAGATTTATGGTGAATATTGAATACCGCTTAAGCGTCGTATGTATTTATATGGCAATATAATTAAGTGTCACCCCACCCATAATAATACCTTACAACACTCTCGTCATACCAATATAACCTCCGCATTATCCACCGCTCCCACAAGCATAACAGGCAGCTCCACCAAACGTTTCTCCATATTCTCTATGACGGATTTTTTGGGCTTAAGCTCCGGGTGCTTCGGCACAAACACTGTACAACAGTCGGCGTGCGGGCGCACGGAAATATCGTATGTACCAATCTTCCTTGCCGTCTCCAAAATCTCTAACTTATCCATTGCCGCAAGCGGGCGCAGAACGGGCAAACCCGCCGCCGAATCCGTCGCGGCGAGAGCATGCATGGTTTGGCTGGCAACCTGACCCACA
Organism: Defluviitaleaceae bacterium; assembly: GCA_009785555.1. GTDB lineage: Bacteria > Bacillota > Clostridia > Lachnospirales > WRAX01 > WQWB01. Next base: position 9,190 of record WQWB01000003.1, read on the forward strand.
CTGTCTCCTGTTATAAGGGCTTGCGCGTTTTCTTTCTCTGCAACAATATTCGCCGCCGTAAGCATCGCCCTTTTTAGGAACAGCGTGAGTTTAACTTCCGGCACTTTGCCATTTAGATAAAGCATCGCCTCCGTAAGGTTTACCACATATAGCTTAATACCGCCGGTGTAGAAGGACAGGCGTTTCGCCAAGTCCACCGCCTTTTCCTTCGCAAGCTCCGAAGTATATGGCGGGCTATGGAAATACACGCACACAAGCTCCACGCCGCGCCGCGCCATATTGTACCCCGCAACGGGACTGTCAAACCCGCCAGAGAGCAGGAGCGCCGCTTTACCGCCGCTACCCGCGGGCAAGCCACCCGGCCCCTTTATCGCCTGGTTGATATAGATATAAACCTTTTTGCGTATTTCCACTGTTATCTTAACGTCCGGGGCTATCATCTTAACGGCAAGCTCAGGCATATTCTCCAGCAAATGTGCTCCAACCTGCGCACTTATTTCCTGCGAATTCAACGGAAATTTCTTATCCGCGCGGGAAGCTTCAACTTTAAATGTACCCCCGGGTATAGCGGCATCTTTCATTAGCGCAAGCGACAGCTCTTTTATATGCTCAAAATCCGAATTATCCGTAATTACACAGGGGCAAACATATGTAATACCGAAAATATGCGAGATATCATCCGCAACTTTTTTGGTATCCTTAATCACGCCGCCATCTACAGCCTCCACATACACGCGGCCTTGATCCTTCCTCACCCGCGTAACGTCGGCCAACCCCATGTCTGCCAATCGGCTCATTATATTGTTTGCAAGTATTGTCTCATGCAGCCGCCGGTTGCCGCCGCGCAGTGCAATTTCGCCATATTTTATTAAAATGCCGTTATACATCTATCTCTGCACCTTTTTATAGATTTCTTCCAATACCATTATCACTTCCCGCGCCTCATGCTCCGTACTATACCTGCTGGCGCTGAATCTTACGGATGATTCCGCCCGCGCCACACCCAAACCATACGCATACACCACATTCTCTGCGGCGCGTTTTTTGCTGCCCGTACTGCACGCCGCGCCGGGTGACACGCACACGCCGCGTTCATCCAGGGCGTTTTGCATAACTTCGGCGTTTATGCCAGGAAAGCTGATGTTTACAACGTACGGTGACGTATTTTCACCGTTTATAACCGCGCATGGTATTATTGATGGTACCTCAACCAAAATATTACGTATTATTTGGACATGTCTCAGATTTTGTTCAAGCCCTTCCGAAGCCTCTCGCGCGGCCTCGCCAAAGGCACAGATACCCGCCAAATTCTCCGTTCCAGACCTCAGCCTGCCTTCCTGCCCTCCACCGTATAGCATTGGACGCAACCGCCCCTGCAGCTCACGGCGCACGTACAGTGCGCCACAACCGCCGATACCGTGTATTTTATGGGATGAAACGGTAACCATGTCCACTTCGCCGGCTAGCTTATGCAAGTCATGCTTGCCAAATCCCTGCACGGCGTCAACGTGGAAAACTATATCCTTCCGAACATTCTTTACGGCCTTAGAAAGAGCCTGAATGTCGGAAATAACGCCTGTTTCGTGGTTTACGTGCATAAGGCTTACAAATGCCGTGTCGCCGGTTATGTTGCGGGCAAGGTCGTCTGGGCAGATATAACCGTTCTGGCGAGGCTTTATGTATGAAACAGCTACCCCCGCACCCTCCAAAGCCTTACAGCAAGACAAAACGGACGGATGCTCGGCGGTTGATGTTATAACATGCATCCCCGGACGCTTAACGATACCAAAAAAAGCCAGCGCATTGGCTTCCGTACCGCCGGACGTAAAAAATACCGTATCAGCGGATACACCCAACAACTCCGCCACGCCGCTCCGAGCTTCCACAAGCTTTTTAGCAGCCTTTCGCCCAGCTATATGCCCAGCTGACGGGTTGCCGTAACCACCGTTAATTATTTCCATAGCCGCCGCCTTGGCTCGTTCTGAAGGCATTGTCGTCGCGGCATTGTCAAAATATATCATATTTTTATTATACTGTATTTAACCGCCGCAGTCAAGCATTATACTAATCGGCAATTACTTATCACAGCAAGAAACCCGAAAAATTATTCGAGACCTTACCGTCATTCATATGTTATAATCATTGATACAGAGGAATTACCTTGAAATAATTATGAGTAGAGCATTTCCGCAAGTAAAATCAAGATATAACTTTTCAGATACCATATAATAATTTCAGAGTGGTCGAAACGAGGTGAACAGTCAAATGTACAAGTGGCACAAACAGATACAAATAATCGTTGACGAGATTGACGAGTGCATAAAACGCCATAACGGTGAGGTATTAACGCTACAATTTCTTTCTCGAAAATTGGGATATTCTGAATTTCATACTACGAGAAAATTCAAGGAAATATCGGGTATGCAGTTTAGAGATTATTTACGTCTTAGGAAATTGGCTTTCGCGTTGAAGGAGGTGCGCGATAATAAAAAGAGCATTTTGGACATAGCTTTTGATTATGGTTTTTCATCACACGAAGCCTTTACACGGTCGTTCAAAGCAACATATGGTATTGCACCAAGAGAATACCGTAAAAAGCCTGTGCCTGTTGTACTTCGTACAAAACTCAACCCTTTTGACCGCTACTTTTTAGGAATTGGAGAGATTGGAATGGTAAAATCAACAGAGGATGTTAAAGTTTATTTTGTAACTATTCCCGCTCACAAGTTTTTATACATCAAAAACAATGAAAGTAATGGGTATTGGGATTTTTGGAAAAAAGAGGAAACCATTCATGGGCAAGATTACTGCAACAAAATATGCGGTCTGCTCGACAGCATCAGTAGCAAACTTGACGATGAAGGTACCGGTGAAATTAACAGCGGTGGCGGCCAGATAATGGCGTATATTAACGACCCAAACGGTAAAAAATTTGATTGCTACCCTGTTGCTCGCATTGAATGTTACGGCGTTCGTCTTGCATCTGATTATATAGGCGAAACGCCGCCAAAGATGCTATTAGTGGATGTTCCCGAAGCTGAATATATTGTTTTTGAACATGAGCCGTTCGATTATGAGCAGGCGAATTGTAGTGTTGAAGAAAAAGTTAACACAGCAATAGCAAATTTTGATTTTACGGATACCGAATATTGCTTTGATGATACACTCGGTAGAATAACTTACTTTTACCATGACCCTGTGCGATTTTGGAAATATATAAGACCTGTACGAAAGCAATAATGGCAAGGTATAGTTGCCGGCAAACTGGGTTGCTCTCTCAAAAACAAAAGAGCAGCCCCGCGTTTTATTCAGCTGTTTATAATTTGAGGGCTTCTCTTCTGCAAAGTATTATTGTTCGGATAGCAATTTTGCTTATTACGTTCCGCAAAAGGTTTTGTAATCTGTTTGATTTTTAAGAGGAAAGTTTAAAAATGACGAAGTTGCGTAAGGGTTACGCACCGCATCCAGCAGCGCATTGAACGGCGCAAAATCGCCATGTTCGGCGGCGGCAAGTGCCTCCTCCACGTAATTATTGCGTGGTACGAACGCCGCGCCTTTTTCGCGGTAAAGCCGCGCCAGCGTATTTCCAAACCTGTCCCAATACGCCTCAAAAACGCCGTCAACAACCTGTTTAGCGTTACCTATACTGGAAGGGATAAGCGGCCGCATGGATTCAGCAAGCCGCGCCAAGTTCCACGCACCTATCGCTGGCTGTTTGCCATACGCATACCTACCGGCAGTATCTATGGAACTGTACACGGTATCCAAGCCATATGAGTCCATAAACGCGCACGGGCCGTAATCTATCGTTTCGCCGCAGATGGACACGTTGTCGGTGTTCATCACCCCGTGGATAAAGCCGCGGTGGATCCAATTGGCGATAAGTTCCGCCTGCCTTTCGGCCACGGCGCGGAGAAATCCGATGTAATCACCCTCTAAATCAGGATAATGCCGCCTAATCGCATAATCCGCCAATGCACGCAGTTCGTCTTCATCGGCATAGGCCGCCGCGAAATTGAACGTACCTACACGGATATGGCTTGCAGCTATTCTAGTCAAAACTGCGCCTTTCATAGGTTTTTGGCGCATCACCGTTTCACCCGTCATAACCACGGCAAGGGTACGCGTTGTTGGTATGCCGAGATAAAACATAACCTCGCTGAACAAAAACTCCCTAAGCATAGGAGCAAGAGCCGCCCGCCCATCGCCCCCGCGGGAGTATGGCGTAATGCCAGAACCTTTCAGCTGGATGTCGACGATTTTACCGTTTGGGCATATATGCTCGCCAAGAAGCACTGCGCGCCCGTCGCCAAGCATGGTAAAATGGCCAAACTGGTAGCCGGCGTACGCCTGCGCAATCGGGTCTGCACCCGGCGGGACTGTCGCACCGGCAAAGATGTCGGGGCGTTTAAACAGAGCATCCGCATCCAGGCCGAGTTCCTCTGCAAGTGTGTGGTTAAACACCGCAAATTTCGGCTTTGTTACGTTTATGTTAGGTACTTGTTTAGTGTAAAAGATGTTGGATAGAGATGTGTACGTGTTTTGGAAGTTGATACCGAAGTTGTTCATGTTATCCCCCTTAATTTATATTTATTTTGCTTAAGGAGGATTGTTTTTATTCTAGTTTTATCGGATTTACGCAAACATTTATAAATAAGTGTCCAAACATTGTCGTTTGATATAAACCTTCGACAATTTCCATTTGTCTACCTCTAGCATTAAACGTTTTAATTAAATCTTTTATATAAGGATGCTGTTTCAGCGGCTCATATACAGATTTATGTACTGTAGCTACGCTTTTAGTAATAATCCCTAATCGTTTTATGTTTTCTATGTAATTATTAATAGCATGATAAGGATACTCACATTTAGCAATTTCACCTATATCGGAAAAATTACTATCAAATACTTTACTATTGATGTTTTTATTTACACGATAAATTTCAATTATAGGAAATATACTATCCATAACCTTTAAAATTTTAGCTTCATCTGGACAAAGTTGCTTAATTATCTCAACATAACTCGGATGCACATCATTCCGTGTATCTTTGTACATTGATTTCGCTAAAAGTTTTGCAAACATACTCCTCAATTCGTCGCTGTCCATACAATAACTTGCCGCCAATAATGTAGGAGCCGCTACGTATGTTTCCGGCGGGCTGATTTTTTTGGGATTAACTTTTTCTAGTTCCTCTGCAAGCATGGCTTCTATTACGGCCAAATTATATTCTTTATCAATAATCCATTTTTCAACCGGCAACAAGGCTGCCTTTATTGCTCTGGGGATTAACCCCAGCAAGTTCACCGTCGGCCTCGCAACTGGCTGCACGGCATCTTTATATAAATCATCCCCAACTTTGTCGATAACTTTTTCGATAATTTTGTTCTCCAGCTTTTCCATACAAACAACACCTTTCGTTATCAATTTTTTAAGTTCTTGTTATAGCATCTAGTCTCTAATCTCTAATCCCTAACTCACAACCACCGGCGCGTTTGAGCTCTCCAGAAGCATCGTTACCTTCCTCGGCGCGATATCGAAGTTTGCGCTCTGCACCTCGGCGGTAGACGCACCGCGGCTTATGTACGAAACCCCCGTCAGCCCGATGCGCACGTCACTGAGCGCCGCCGTCGCGCTGATATGGTAGCCCACGTCCACCGACGATGGCAAAACAAGGTTCAGCTTGCCGTTGTTGGCCTCAACGCCCCAGGTGTAATTACGGTAATTGGAAAACTGCGCCATCTGCAGGTTTATGCCGAAGTTTATCGCCGTCATCTTCATCTGCGCCGCATCCACGTTCACTGCGTTTATCGCGCCGTTAAAATTGTCCACGGCGGCGCGGTCGGCGGATATGTTGCTGAGGCGCATCGTGCCGTTTATCGTTTCCGCAAGCAGGTTTTCAGTTTTTACGTCTGTAATCTCGACGTCGCCGCCTTGGCTCTCCACGCGCAGTTCACTTACCTCAAGCTGGGCCAGCACTATCGTCGCGCCATCATTTGATAGCCGCACGGACGAAAACATATACGCCGGGATATACGCATCCACTGAAACACTATCAATCTCGCTATCGTCATAGCTTAAATAATACTTGTTGCCAAGCACGGCAAGCTCCGGCACGCTGTTGCCGCGCCTCTGCGTGTATGATACCGTGGCCGTGATCTTGTCACCGTTATAACCTTTTATGTGCATATCACCGTGCAAACCGTCCAGAATAAGTTCGCTGCCCGGTACTGCCACGGTTTGGGTTATTTTTATCTCTGACCGCAGTTTTCGTGTAGTTGGCTTATCTGCAAGTATCCTTGGCGTTGCCGCTTTAGGTTGTTGTGCAGGCATTTTAGACAAAAACGGCATGTCTTTCTCTACAACCGGCTTAGCCGCCTTGCCGCTCGCACGCGTAATGGCATTACCCGTTTTTTCTACAACAGCCTCAGCGACGCGCTGTAATTTGCGTTCCATTTTTTCAAATAATGTTTCCATTTTATGGGAAATATCTTCCGATGTACTTCCGCCTTTTGCCTGCGTGACGGCAGGTTGGGCATCCGGCTTGCCCATGCGCCTAAGCGGTTTTGGCGGCTCCGGCCTCTCACCGTTATGCGCAAATGACGTAAACCCGGCAGAGGCGGGATACCCCAGGCTGGGTACAGGCCCAATATCAAGCGTTTCCATATCAGGCGGTTCAATGGTAAGCTCTATAACCGGCGTCACGGCGGCCTCCTTCCCAACCTCATTAAGCATTTTTTCCGCATCACCGGCCGAAATGCGGCCTTCTTCCAACATTTTAAGTATCTTCATTTTTTCGCTGATCATATTGTATCTCCTATAAAAGTTCAAACTTATGTAAATATTATCGTACCATAAAAAAATGATTTTGTCTAGGCATACTATCTTTGTAAATTTATTGCAAAATTTGTCTTGTACGTCCAAACATATTTATGCTATAATACTTAATAAATTTTACGACATAAAGCAAGAGGAGAAAACAAATGAAAACATCAAACCTTAACAATCTTACAAAGCGCGTAATTGCGGTATTTTTGACGATTGCGCTTGTTGCCGCTGTTTTACCGGCACGTCTGCACGCAAGCCCCGTGGATATTACCGACGATTTCACCTGCCTGGATTTCCGTGCGGCTGTAAGGGAACTGCTTGGAAAAGGATCGGCGGACGCTATTTATAATGTGGACGTTGCATGGGTTGGTTTTTTAGATGTATCCGGAACTTGGTATGAGCCTGGCAACATTACAAGCCTTGCCGGGATAGAGCATTTTACGAATTTAATTGTTCTAACTGCTGCACATAATAACATTACATCACTTGATTTGTCTAATAATTCAGCTTTAGAGTGGCTTGGCGTAGGTAATAACAACATTACAACACTTAATTTGTCTAACAATCCAGCATTACACTCTCTTAGTATATGGGATAACAACCTTACAACACTTGATCTGTCTAACAATCTCGTGTTACAATTTCTTGACGTAGGAAATAACAACTTTATAACACTTGATTTGTCTAATACTCTCACATTACGATTTCTTAACGTACGGAATAATAATTTTACAACAATTAATCTGTCTAATAATCTCGCGTTACAATCTCTTGTTGTCGATAGTAATAACCTTACAACACTTGATTTGTCTAACAATCCCATATTACAATCTCTTTTCGTAGAGAATAACAGCCTTACAACACTTGACTTGTCTAACAATCCCATGTTACAATCTCTTTTCGTAGATAATAACAACTTTACATCACTTGATTTGTTTAACAATTCAAAATTACAATCTCTTCATGTATGGAATAACAACCTTATAACAGTTGATCTGTCTAACAACCCTGCTTTAGAATGGCTTAGCTTAGGGGATAACAACCTTACATCTCTCGATTTGTCTAACAATCCCGCGTTACAATTTCTTTTCGCAGAGAATAACAACCTTACATCACTTGATATATCCAACAATCCGGCATTAGAGTGGCTTACTGTATGGGATAACTACCTTCCAAACATTGACGCTGTTGTCGGCTGGCGAGATATCCCGGCATTAGTAGTAGACTATAACTTCCATTTCGAGTTTCAGCGCACCCCCGCAACCCACGCCACCGTAAGGTTCTTCACAAACTATGGCGAAACATTCCTCGACGGCACGCCGCATTTTATCCCTCGTGTTGTTGAGCTTGATACTGCCGTAGGTGCGGATATCCCCACACTTCTTCGCCAAGACTTTGTTTTTACAGGTTGGAACACAGAAGCTGACGGCACGGGATATGATTTTACTGACTTATCTGTGGTTAACGCAAACATAGATCTTTTTGCTAAGTGGATGCCTGTATGGGTGTTTTTCCCGGCAGAAGATTATTATGAGCATTACAGATTTATGCCGGCAGCCCCGGCACCAACACCGGAAACAACACCAGACCCGGTTACACCCGAACCGGAAGTTGGTGAAGAAGTTACATACACAACCTCATTTGTCTCAGAATTTGATGATGTTAGCGAAGACGATTGGTTCTACCGTTACGTTAAAACAGTTGTGCAAAACGGCTTGTTTCATGGCGCGGATGAGCGTGTTTTTAGCCCGACAGAAGGCATGACCCGTGCAATGTTTGTACAAGTATTAGCAAACCTGGCAAATGTTGATTTTTACGAAGATTTTGCATACGCAGGTTTTGCCGATGTTGACGCAGATGCGTGGTACGCTAACGTCGTAAACTGGGCGGCATACACCGGCATCGACACAGGCCGCCACGGCACAAACTTGTTTGAGCCAAGTGTTTACATCACATGGCATGAGATCTCTGCGGTTTTGTTCAACTTTTTCAATATCCAGCGTATAGCCTTTGACACAACCAGCATTGAGCTGGACGAATATACAGACGATATGGCCGGCACCGTTTTCCGCACACTATTCGCGATGCAGGCCGCAAACATCACGCGCGTATACCCAAACGGCACGGTCGACGCGGCCAATACGGCCACCCGCGCGCTGGTTGCGGAAGTATTTGCATTCATCCTTCAAGCAATCCAAAATTAACACAGCATTTATTCACTTCCAAAAACCCGGTGGTTGATACTCCCAGCACCGGGTTTTTCAATTCATTTGTTATATTTCCTTATATCCCGCCGTATAATTGTACAAACTACAATTTTTACGGAGGGTTCATGCAACAAAGAATTTCTAAACTTGTACTAAAGCTGATGTTTTTAGCCGTAACCTTGGCGATCTTCGGTATATTTGCCGCGTGCCGCGGCGGCGCGGCAGCGGAGCGTGATGTGTTCGAACGCATCCAAAACGCCCTGCTGTCGATGACGAGCTACCAAGCGGACGCTACGGTTACATACATATCCAACAGATCCCAACATACGTACCATGTACGCCAGATGGCACGCTCCAGCGGCGAATACCGCATCGAGGTCACAGGACCGGAGCGCGTGGCCGGCAACATCACCATCAACGACAACCGCAACATCGTGCAGTTTAACACCCGCGCCGAAGGGCATTACGCCGTACTTAATCAGGAATCGCCGGAACGGCTAGAGCTTTTCGTAACCTCCTTTATCCGTAATTACCTACAGTCGCAGGAAGTAACGGTCAGCGTCGCGTCTATCGACAATAGCCTCGTTACCGTACTGGAAGCCAACATTCCCGGCGAACACCCATACATGCGTACCAGCCGCCTCTCCGTCTCCAACGAATCGCTTAAACCCGTACGGCTTGAAATTTTCGACGCAGACGGGGCATTGCGCGTAAGCGTAGAGTTCTCTAATTTCGAGTACAACGTAAACTTCGATGACAGGCTGTTCCGTGTCCAATAGAAAAAATATTCCAAGTAAAGTATACAATACAAGAAAGAAGTGAATACTATGTAAAAGAACAGAAATGTGAGATCTTGTGATAAATAGCAAAAACGCAATAGTAAATACGCATTCGTTCAAGCCACCTTTGCGTTTTAATGAATTACCACAAGCTCCCGGTTAAAGAGGTGTTTTAATGTTAATACGGCGAGGTGATATATTTTACGCCGACCTAAGCCCTGTTGTAGGCTCTGAGCAGGGTGGCGTTCGCCCGGTGCTTATCGTGCAGAACGACACAGGCAACAGGTACAGCCCCACGATTATTTGCGCTGCCATTACATCACAGATAAACAAGGCAAAACTGCCGACACATATAGAGATAGACTCCAACGACTACACCCTTGTGCGGGATTCCGTAGTGCTTTTGGAACAAGTTCGCACAGTAGACAAAAAACGCCTGAAGGAAAAAATCTGCCGACTGGACGAGGAAGTTATGGAGAAGGTAGATAGGGCGTTATTGGTTAGTTTTGGGTTGAATCAATAATATATATTAATACATAAAACCGCATAGGTGTGCAGTTTACAGCCGGCGGTTTTATTGTTTCTAAAAATTATTCTCTGAGCTATAAAATATTTACTTAAAGCGAGGCAATCAATTCACGCCTTGCTTTTTATTTTGCATACTATGTATAAATTTTTCCTCCGCCGCCATACTAAGTCCGTACCTAACTATACGAGAGGAGCAGAAAAATGTCCAATTTTAACCAAATGGAGCTTAGCTCTATCCGCGAGGTCGTTAGCTGCCATATAGCCACGTCGAACAAGCTGGCAAGCTACGCCAACCAGTGCAGCGACCCGCACATCAAGCAAATGTTCCAGCAAGCCGCCGGCGAAGCGCAAAAAAGCGCACAGAAATTAACGCAGATGCTGCAATAATAGGAGGATTAGGAAATGCACGAAAAAGATATGGTATTTGACGTTTTAAGCGGAACGAAGGCAAGCCTTGCCTCCTACGCTAAGGTTATTACGGAATGCGACAACTCCCAGCTTCGCCAAACCTTTCAGCAAATGCGCGACGGCGATGAGAAATTTCAATACGATTTGTACAAAATAGCCGCATCTAAGGGGTATTACCACCCCGCGCCGCCGGCAAACGGTCAGGATATAAGCTGTCTAAAAAATACGCTCCAAGAAAGCGGACGTTGGAGCTAACCTTTCAAAATAATTAAAACCCCCTTTTTTACGAAATTTGGGGGTTTTGTTATGTCTATAAAAAAATGATTGCAAAACTGTTACGTTTATGTTACAATGTAACACGAGGTGATTGTTTTGATAAATAAGATAATATTATACACAGCAATACTATTGGCGGTTTTAATGGTTTCCGCCGCACTTCCAAGCAGCCTATACGCCAGCAGCGATGCACACACAAGCATACCCCAATATATGGACGTTATACTGCCAGACGGCACAATAATCATTATACCTTCGGAATACCGTTTCATGCCGCACGCAATCTTGGTACAGCTGTTCGGGCATACGCGCCTCGTTACGCCGCCCACTTTGCTGCCGCACACAGCTGCCGCCTACATCCCCAACGACCCCGTTCCCCATTTTTCGCTTATAAACGCATACGGCAGCATCATCCCGGCGCATTATATATCTATGGAAACGTACTTCCCCTTTGGTTTTGACGATAACTACATCTTCGTAGATGGAAAACCCTTTGCGTTCTCTTATACATTCCTTGCGTCCACCACAGGTTATTGCCCATGTGTCAGGTGTACAGGTATTTGGTCGGCGGAGCATCCATCCCGGATTGGCACAAACTTCGTACAGCGCACTTCGTCCGGCCTTCTCGCGCAACTTGGCGTTGTGGCGGTGGATAGAACTAGGATCCCCCTTGGCACTCTTTTATTTATAGAAGGCTACGGCTTTGCGGTTGCGGGCGACATAGGCAGTGCCGTGCGCGGCAACGTGGTGGACCTCTTCTTCGAAACGCATGAAAGAGCTTTAGCGCATGGCCGCCGCAACCGCAATGTTTTTATCCTATATGACCAAACCATAGACCTCGGCATTGATTGGTCGAGGTAATAACACACCTTAAAAATACGCCAATTTATTCTCCCCTCATTATCCTCTCAATAACCGGCACAATATCGTTAGACGGGATGCTGTACCCCACGCCCTCAACAGGGCGTTCCTCCGTACCGCGCGCTCCCCTCGCCGTATTCATGCCTATCACTTCGCCGGTAAGGGCAACTAACGGCCCCCCACTGTTGCCGTGGTTTATCGCACTGTTCGTCTGTATAACGTTTACGCGCATATCGTCTATTACGATAAACCGGTTTACAGCGGAGATTATCCCGTTGGTAGACGACAGCCCGTCACCCAACGCATTACCTATTGCGATCACAATATCACCGACCCTATAGTTATCCGAGTCGCCAAATGTTATAATATGCACTGGGCTGCCGGCCGCTTCGCCTACTGCAAGGTTAAACGTAGACTTTAAGACGCTTATAACCGCTATATCCCTGCTAGTATCGTATCCCATAATATGCGCAGTCACGTTCGCCCCGTTCCCCACAAGAACGTTGACTATGTCCGCACCTTGAACAACATGTGCGTTCGTAACTATATAAACGCGCGTGGGTGACTCGTAAAATACCATACCACTGCCCTGCCCTGCGCTTACGTACCGCCTGCCCGCGCCAGGTTCACCGCGCAAAGCCTGTATGCGCACCACCGCCGGTTGCACGGCCGCGATTATATCCGCGTATGAAAACATCATATCCCTATACATCCCGCCGAGATTACCCACGGGTACGGAAAAGTCCGAACGGATCGACGAATCGAACGTCATCCGCGGGATGATCACGTCCACTGCGACCCTGTACCCGATACCGATGCCAAACCCGGCAAGCGGCGCTGCGATTAACGCAAGTATGAATAAAACCGTCGTCGCACGGCGAAACCTGTCTATCACCGGCCTACCTGTATGCCCCATTTCTGTCAAATACGCCGAATAGTCATTTATCGCCCTTAAAGCCTCATCGGCGGTTTGTAGGTTGTTTTGATCTTCACTCATAATCTAAAAAGCCCTTTCTGCCTTACAATCTCATATAAAACAATACCAGCCGTTACAGACAAGTTAAGCGACCGCTTATTATTTATCATCGGAACGTAAACAGACGATTCGCCGTACTTTTCCAAAATAAATTGCGGTATACCCGTCGTCTCCTTGCCCAGCATGATAAAATCGTCCACCCCATACGCGGCGTCCGTATAATTATGTTCACCCGTAGTCTCAACTAACCATAACTTCGACTGCGGAAAGTTGTGCGCCATAAACCCTTCAAAATCGGCAAAGCAGTCATGCACGTATAACTCAATATCCGCCCAATAATCAAGCCCCGTGCGACGGATGTGCTTTTCGTCCATGGAAAACCCAAGCGGGCGGATAAGGTGCAGTGCCGTACCCGTGCAGACGCATGTGCGCCCTATCGCGCCCGTGTTGTGCGGTATCTCCGGCTCATACAGTACAATGTGCATTAACTAAATTACCTTTCTTCAAAACTCCATATAATTCAGTATAACACACAAAATAACAAATGTAAATCTAACGGAAATTTTCTTTCGTGCATTTCGTGTATTTCGTAGTTATCATAATTAGACTACGAAACGCATGAAAATACAAACCTTGACAATACCGAAAAGCTAATATATATTAATTTCAAATATACTAATAGCATAAATTTGTGCCTGATAATTGTGAAGCTTCGGAATATGGTATTTAAAATGTCATTAAAGTAATTATATAATATTTGCGATAATTTTTGTCGAGTATATTGCTAACAGGTTTTGTATAATGAGTTTCGAGGAGATGCACAATGGCAAACAAAGACCCGATACGGGTGGTTTTGGAGTATATAGACGAAAACTTGGATGAGTATCTATCCGTTGGCAGGTTATCTGAAATAGCAAACTATTCCGTACCGCAATTATTTCGGCTGTTTATGGCAGATATGGATATTACGCCAATTAAATATGTTCTTAGGCGTAGGCTTTATTGCGCCGCCAAAGAGCTGGTCTGTAGCGATTTGAAAATCGTTGATATCGCATATTCGTTCAGGTTCGAGTCGCACGATTCGTTTTGCCGCGCATTTAAGCGGGTTTATGCCGTTTCGCCAAAAAAATTTCGGCTAGAAGCTAAAAGGTTGAATGGTTTTTACAGAAGTCTTTTTTGTGTGCCGGGATATAATGCGCCGAAATCCTTAATAAAACAAACAGAGGATATCGAAAACATGAAAACAGAACATGGAGTTATCCACCACGTAGACATTGTAACCGTTCCCGAAACATTACTTATTGGCGTTGAACGGTTAGTCGGAGGAGGGTCGTTTGATGCATTCAGCGAGATATACGACAGGATTTTCCGCACCGCGCCCAACCGCAAGTACCCAAACTCAGAAAATGCCACGCATGGCATTCCTAGAGTGCATCCGGATGGAGATAAATTGCTTTACTTTGTTGGTGTAGAAGTCACAAGCCTGGATAATGTTCCGAATGGAGCGGTAAGCTTTGTGCTGCCAGAGCAGTTATGTGCGGTTATCGGTTACGAGGGAGGCGTCGATTACGACGAAATCAACGACTACTTCCGCGACAAATGGATTGCGCAAAGCGGGTATAAACTTGACCCTCATAAAATAGACCCTAATTTTCCCGTTGATTACGCATTTAAGACTTATGCGCCGTTATGGGAATATTATTCGCCAAATAAGGATTGTCCTGTTTACGAAGAGCGAATTTACTTACCCATAACGCATACTGTCGGAGGTTAAGATGCTTGAAACGAAAAAGCCCCCGACGCTTGAGACGGAACGCCTTGTTCTGCTGCCATGGCGATTGGAATATGCGGACGATATGTTGCTGTTCGCTTCCAACGAAAATGTAATTACCGCGGCGGAATGGAAGTTAGTTGATAACATTAAGAAGGCACAAAAAAAGATACAGGGATATCTTGATAAAAAATCCAATGAATGGGCAATAGCGTTAAAGGAAAATGGCGAAAACAAAATCATTGGCACAATCGGGATGCATAGGAATATATTCAATAATTACAGGGCGATCGGCATACAAGCAATCTCATCAAACGAGGACAAATTGATGATTGACTTTGGTTATTTAATTGCCGAAGAATATTGGGGAAAAGGCATAGCTACGGAAGCATCAAAAAAAATTATAAATTATGCTTTCATTGAATCAAAATGCGATGTAATGACAGTTTGGCACAGAGTTTCTAATCATCGCTCCAAACGTGTTATAGAAAAATGCAATTTCAAACTCCGGGGCATTTTCCCCAAACATAGCCCTGATGCGCCAAATTCAAAGGCCTGTTATTTTTTAATGCGGGACGACTATTTAAATCTTTATAATATAGAGGAATTACTTTGAAGTAGTATCAAAATTTAACTTGTTAAAATTTTGGTGCTACTTCAAAGTAGAGCTGGGCATCGCGCAAGCGTCCCAGCTTGTTCGTAGAATAGTTACGTATGTAATTATTCTACGAACATTCCTCTATATAGGAGAATGTTTCCAAATTTAATGAGTATACAGCCACCAAAAGCCGGAAAAATATTTTTTCGGCTTTTTTAATTTTTCTCTTGACATTATCAGACTAATGTGATAGTCTAATAGTGCAGACTATTGCAATAGTACAAATATGAAGGGAACCACGTATGGACATAAAACTCTACGATTCCGAACTAAAGGTTATGGATGTGATATGGCGCGAAGGCGAAATATCCGCCAAAAATATTCGCGAGATTCTTGGTGGGGAAATTGGCTGGAACAAAAACACAACTTACACGGTGATAAAGAAATGCGTGGAAAAAGGCCTGGTTGAGCGAATCGAGCCGAACTTTGTTTGCCGTGCTTTGGTGAGCCGGGACGAGGTGCGCGCGTTTGAGCTGGATGAACTGATAAACCGCATGTACGACGGATCATCCGACATGCTTTTCGCCGCTCTCCTTGGCAGAAAAGATATCCCCGCGGAAACTATCGAGCGATTAAAGGAACTAATTGAAGGAGGCTTATAATGGCTTTTCTTCATGTAAGTATATCAAGTGGGATATTAATCGCCGTTATCTAT
This sequence comes from Defluviitaleaceae bacterium, assembly GCA_009785555.1. Lineage (GTDB taxonomy): Bacteria > Bacillota > Clostridia > Lachnospirales > WRAX01 > WQWB01. The sequence goes on from WQWB01000003.1 coordinate 25,138, forward strand.
CTCGTTCGGCACTTCAGTAGGCGGCGCATACCGCACACGGTTTTCACGCTTCTTTGGGGTGTTGTCTTGCTTAGGCTGCTTATGCCTTTTGAGATACCCGCGCCAACCAGCTTCTTCAACCTCTTCCAAAGCACGCTAGAACCCGCAGTTAATACGAACATCCAGAATCATTACGCCCAAATGGATATTACACAATCACTTGTTCATATGCCGACTGACGAGGAAATAATACGCCCAAATGTAAACTTTATTACGGAAGGCGCCGAATTCACCTACTATACAACATCGGCAAGTGTATCCATGCCCTCTACCTCCATACCAGCCACAACCTATATAACCACGCAATCCCGGTTATCTGCACAAAATACCTTATTGGCAATTTGGCTTGCGGGCATTTCCCTCGGAGTTATCCTATTTACGCGTGAATACGTAAAGTGGCGTAAGGTTTTTGCTGATTCTTTACCTATCCCACCATGCAATGAAACGATTACCCGCTGGCTTACCCATAACCATCTATCGTTTCGCAAAATCCGTATACGCACGTCCGATAAGGCAGCCACCCCGCTTACATACGGCGTATTGCGCCCCGTTATTTTACTGCCCAAAGCCACAGATCACACGGATTACACGGATCCTAAAACCCTTAGCCTAATTTTGACCCACGAGCTAGCCCATATAAAACGGTTTGACGCGCTAACGAAGATCGTCGCCGCCGCCGTACTGTGCCTGCATTGGTTCAATCCATTGGTGTGGCTGATGTACCTAACGCTTAACAAGGACATGGAGATGGCCGCGGACGAGGCCGTTATACAATTAAGCAACGATAGAATCGTGTATGCCCGCATGCTTATCCGCATGGCCGAAAGCAAGAACCGCCTTAGCTCAAACGCTGTATACAGCGGCTTTAGCAAATACCTTATCGAAGAAAGGATAAATTTGATTATGAAAACTAAAAAGATTTCGCGTATGCTTGTTGCGATTGTGCTTATTTTAACCTTTGCCGCAACAGCCGTGTTTGCAACCAGCGCAGAAATAGAAATCACGCCGGAACATACTCACGGAATACCCATAACCCGTATCAACCACGTTGCTTGGGAACCTGTGCCGGACGACGGGTTGATATCTTACGAAGATGCCGCATTGATAGGCTTAGATGCTGTCAACTCCGTTTGGGGCTACGATATGCTAAGTGATTATATATCCACCCGAGTTTATATGGCTCTCGAATACGAAGGTACGGCCATTGTAAATATGCCAATGTGGCCATTTTGGTTTAACGGCCCATGGCCTACGTATTTACAGGAGTTTAACAGCGATTTAAACACATTTGTGCGGATTGAGAATGATGATTTTTTTGCCCTGCACCGTTCTGTTAACGTAAATTCAAGGATTTCATTGGCTGCCCATCGTTCGTCTCCACCGTTATACTTACCAAACGAAACACAAGTTGAAAGAACACCTTTATCCCCGATAGAAATGCGGCTCCCCTACATTACCCGTGTTTGGCATGGCTTTATTTTTACAGAAAATGACGGCCAGATAACAGCCTTTGCGTTTGCCGTAAATGCGGAAACGGGTGAACTATTAAATGTAAAACGAGGGATTACGACGCCTTTTATGCAATTAGCAGTTGAATTCGGAAGACTGCATAACCATTATGGTACGCAATTTAGAACGGAGCGCATAGCACAGGGGCGTGAGTTTAATGAAAATATGGTACATTCTTTTGTCCTCGATCAGATTTGGGACTATGACATTACCGTAGAATACCGTAATTATGTGAATTCAATTACCAGCTATGTTGAAGATAATATTATTAGAAATCATAATACATTACCCGGCTATAATTTAAATATATTTGCGTTTAATAATCGGGCATGGCATAGAGCACTCGGCATAACCACATTTGGATCACTGCTTCTCAATTTGAGCGATGATTTTAATATTAAGATAGACCAGGTAATGGAGGCATTTGTCGAAACAAATCTCATAGAGGGTAATTTTACGCATATTATGACGCCGTTGTCGGTAAATTATAATGTGCCATCCGTTACAATATTGCTTATGTGCAGAAGTAGCGGCGTGATGGTTGAGGTTTCGTTCCTTCTCTTTGACCCTGGCCAACTGCTGCGCGTGGATATCGTGCGACCATAAAGCAACCGGCCACTACCTTTATAGAGGCCGCCATAACCAGTCATGGCGGTAATCTTAACATAAATATCACCCCGAACTTTACCTCCGGGGTGATATTTATTGTATAGAGGAATTACTTTAAAATTATTCTACGAACATTCCTCTGTATAGCTGTTCAACTTGAAAACGGTCTTTGTTTTCAAGTTGAACCTTACAGTAATTGCATCTTATCGAACCATTTTATGGTTTAGTGAGTATATCACGCAAATTTAGCTTGAAAAAACTTGTCCTATATTGTATAATAGCATTTGATAAATTTTAGGAGGTAACATTCAAATGAAAAAGTATGTCTACACCTTCGCAGAAGGCAACCTCAGTATGCGTAACCTTCTTGGCGGCAAAGGCGTTAACCTTTGCGATATGATCAACCTCGGCGTACCCGTCCCCCCCGGCTTTATCGTTTCTACGGAAACATGCGCCGACTATAACGCCGGCGGCAAAGCCTTAAGCGCCGACATGAAAGCGCAGATCGACAAATGCATGACCGTAGTTGAAGGGCAAATCGGCAAAAAGTTCGGCGACGAAGCAAACCCGCTTCTGGTCAGCGTTCGCTCCGGCGCGCGCGTATCCCTACCTGGCATGATGGACACGGTGCTTAACCTCGGGCTTAATGATGTTTCGGTTGAAGCCTTAGCCAAACTTACGAACAACCCACGCTTCGCCTACGATTCGTACCGCCGCTTTATCATGATGTTCGCCGACGTCGTTACCGGCGTGGACAAGCATTCCTTTGAGCATACACTTGAAGAGTTCAAAGTTAGCAAGGGTTATGTAAACGATACGGATCTTACTGCGGACGATTGGAAAGCTGTTTGCGAAATCTTCAAAGATATCTACAAAAAAGACCAAGGCGCGAGCTTCCCGCAAGACGCTAAGGAACAGCTATACGCAGCCGTAGGTGCGGTATTCAGATCCTGGGAAAACGAGAGAGCCATCTACTACCGCAAAATGAACGATATCCCGCATGAATGGGGTACGGCCGTTATCGTGCAATCCATGGTTTTCGGCAATATGGACGAAAACTCCGGTTCGGGCGTTATTTTCTCACGCAATGCCTCTACAGGCGAAAACAAAATCAACGGCGACTTTTTGATGAACGCGCAAGGCGAAGATGTTGTGGCCGGCATTCGCACACCGGAGCAGCTTGACAAACTTGCAACATTAAAACCGGAAATATATACCAAACTTGTGGATATCAACAATATGCTTGAAAAGCATTACAGAGATATGCAGGATATGGAAATTACAATTGAGCAGGACAAGCTGTATTTCCTTCAAACAAGATCCGGTAAACGCACGGCGCAATCCGCAGTTAAAATTGCCGTAGACATGGTAAACGAAGGCATGTGGTCTAAAGAGGACGCACTTGTAAATGTACCCGCGGCCGATATTGTACAATTGCTTCTTCCAACCTTTGACCCGGATGAATTAAAAACAGTAAAGCAAATCGGCAAAGGGCTTAACGCTTCGCCCGGCGCAGCATGTGGTAAAGTCGTTTTTAATACAGCAGAAGCAAAGGAAGCCGTCGCAAAAGGCGACAAAGTCATCCTCGTACGCCAAATGACAACAGCTGATGACCTTGAAGGTATGCACCTCTCTCAAGGTATCCTTACGGCAAAGGGTGGTATGCTTAGCCACGCCGCCGTTGTGGCCAAAGGTATGGGGCGCTGCTGTGTTTGCGGTTGTGAACAAATCAAGTTCAATGAAGAAGCCGGTTATTTCGAGCTTGGCGGCGTAAAAATCAAACGCGGCGACGTTATCTCTCTTGACGGTACAACAGGTATGATCTACGACAAGGAAATCAAAACTGTTGCTCCAAATCCATTTGAAAATAAAGACTTCGCAACGCTTATGACCTGGGCGGACGAAGTACGCACATTGACAGTTCGCACAAACGCAGACGCACCTAAGGACGCGCTTAAAGCCCTCGAGTTCGGCGCACAGGGCATCGGTCTCACACGTACGGAGCATATGTTCTTCGAGCCGGACAGAATCCCCAAAATGCGTAGCATGATCCTCGCTGACAGCGAAGAGGAGCGCCGCGCCGCGTTAAACGAGCTTCTCCCATTCCAAAGAGCCGACTTCAAAGGCATTTTTGAAGCTATGAAGGAACTTCCGGTTACCATCCGCCTCCTTGATCCACCGCTCCATGAGTTTATGCCGGAAAATGAAAATGATTTTAATGCAGTTGCCAAACTTACAGGCAAACCTGTAGATGAAATTAAGAAAAAAGCGGCCGCTTTACATGAAGAAAACCCAATGATGGGCCACCGCGGCTGCCGTCTCGCCGTCTCCTACCCAGAAATAGCGGAAATGCAGACACGCGCTATCATCGAAGCCGCTATCGCTGTTAAAAAAGAAAAGGGCTATAACATCATACCGGAAATTATGATTCCGCTGATTGTTGAAATCAAGGAGCTTCGTTTCGTAAAAGATATTATCGACAAAACCGCAAAGGCTTTAATTGCGGAATCCGGTATTTCTCTTGACTACATGGTCGGCACAATGATAGAGATCCCACGCGCCTGCCTCACGTCCGACGATATCGCAAAGGACGCAGAGTTCTTCTCATTCGGCACGAACGACCTTACACAGATGACATACGGTCTCTCACGCGATGATGCTGGTAAAATCCTTGAGGACTACCAAGAACGCGGCATATTCGCGAACGACCCAACCGCAAAGCTTGACAGAACCGGCGTTGGCCAGCTTATGAAGATGTCTGTAGACAAAGGCCGTACAACGCGCCCCACAATCAAACTCGGCATCTGCGGTGAGCACGGCGGCGAACCGTCGTCTGTGGAATTCTGCCATATGATTGGGTTGGACTATGTCTCATGCTCACCCTACCGCGTACCGATCGCCAGATTAGCAGCTGCTCAAGCGGCGATAAGAAATAAATAGAGCGCACCGCTCGAGCGTCATTGCGGACTAGTGGGAGTTAGTCACTGCGTACGCTTCACCACGCAGTGGTTTACTTCCACTTGATCCGCAATCTCTTATATTGAGGTTATGATGTCACAAAAACCCTATATTATAGGTATATCAGGCGGCAGCGCAAGCGGCAAAACCACCTTCGCGGGTAAAGTTGCCAACGCACTAGCCGCCGGCTGCGGTGAAGAAAAAGTCGCTATTTTCCATATGGATAGCTATTTTAAGCCAAGGGAAGAGCGTCCTTTCGTTTCCGCGCCCGTTACGGGCAAAATGTATGTAGATGATAACCACCCGCTTACGGCGGATTTACCCAAACTTATACGGGATTTACACGTATCTATAAGTAGCGCGGAATACCTTTATATTATCGTTGAGGGCTTACTCGTACTGTATGATAAAGAAATCTACGATATGCTCGACTTAAAGCTCTTTGTTGACTGCCAGGCGGATGAACGCATCGTACGCCGCCTGCGCCGCAACATGGCGGAACGCGGCCTCAACTTTGACGAAATCGCCGAGGTTTACCTTGACATGGTACGTTATAGACACGATGAATATGTTGAAAATACCAAGTGGAAAGCGGATTTAATTATTAACGGCTCCAACTTTTCCAGTACGGGGTTTGATGCTGTACTTAGGCTTATTTCTTCTAATTTGTCGGAAGGCTAATTAATATGCATTATAAATTATTTTGTTTTGTCCAAAGGCTTTCAAAGCCGCACATTTCCACAAGATGCAGTTAATCGTCTACACGAAGAACATTTCCGTCGCGATAAGCATAACTTTGCATCCCATTAATACGAAAAAGTTTCAACATCCCGTGCGAAAGACTTGGATTAACCATGGCACTAGCCGCCCGTTGCGGCAGGGTAATATATTAAATATTTGGACGATGATGAATGATTGATTGGTTTATAATGCCCGTTGCGGGCGCACTTATTGGTTATGGCACAAATTGGATAGCCATAAAAATGCTTTTTCGCCCCCTGCGGGAGAAAAGGCTTTTTGGCAGGCGCGTTCCATTTACGCCTGGCCTTATTTCGAAAGAAAAGCCCCGCCTAGCGCGCAGTATCGGCAATTCCTTTGCCTCAAACGTCCTAACGGAAGGCGAGCTTACGAAGGCCGTCACATCCCCAGCCGTAATGGATAAATTTACGGCTCTTTTGGATAGGACTTTAACTGACCTTAAGCTAGGAAAGTTTGACGGTAAGATAGAAGAATTTTGCGAAGAAGCCGCCCGCCGGCTGATAGCCGCACTTAACGACGCATCAAGCCCCATTAATTCTGCGCTTTCTTCGCTTGGAGAAAGAATAAAAGATGCCGGGCTTTTAAACCGTTTACTTGAATCATTACGGGAAAATAACAACCTACTTTCAGACTACGCGCCGGATTTTTTTGCCGAACGCGCGATGGCCTGGTTTGCCGCAAAAATCCCTGTTTTTGCAGGTTCATTAAAAGATTTACCGGAAAAATACCCAGATATAGACGAAGCCATAAATAAACTTGTAAAAAAAATTGCTGAGGATAATCTTGGCCCGTTCCTAGGTATGTTCGTTAAAACTGACCAAATTTACGAAAAATTTAAAACCAGCGCGTTTAATTGGCTTTTGGATCCAGCAAACACGCAATTTTTGGCATACAAAATTTCCGCCTTTGCGGACACACAATTACGCAAAGAAGTTGGAGAAATTATTAACCAAATACCGGAAGATACATTGGACGGTATTATAAATAAAATTAACGAAAAAGCCGGCGAATTCAGTCTTTCTGGGTTACTTCACCGTATCGTCCCCAATCCGGAAAAGACATTTAAAAGCATTCTATCAAACATCCTCCACGCCCTTACCGATGGGCTTAATGACGAAAATTCAGGCAAGTTCCGCAACTTCTTATTAAACGCACTACAAGCGTTGGCGGCAAAGGGTGGCTCATTCATCGTTTCCGCCATTAAATTTGATGAACTTATTGAAAACAAGATAAACGCTTCCACACCTGAGGATACTGAAAAAATGGTAACAAGCGTCGTCAGCCGTGAGTTGCGTATGATAACGGCACTAGGTGGCATTTTGGGCTTTTTTATCGGCTTTACGCCCCTCATTATACAATCTATAACGGGATAATGAAGACATTTATATCACATAACGAAAAAGATACGGAAAAAATTGGTGAAGAGCTGGGCAGAATTTGTAACCCCGGTGATGTTTTTTGTTTGGATGGAAACTTAGGTGCGGGCAAAACCGTATTCGCACGAGGCTTTGCGCGTGGCCTTAACTATGACGGGCGCGTAACCAGCCCTACTTTTTGCATCGTGAACACCTATGAATCTACGGAAATGCGCCTACCCCTCCACCACTTTGACGCATACCGCCTCGATGCCCGAGAAATGCAGGACATCGGTTTTGACGAATACCTCTACGCCGGCGGTGTCTGCTTAATTGAATGGGGAGAAAAAATTTCCGAACTTTTGATAGATATACCCGTAACATTCGTTAAAATAATAATAGAGGGAGATACGCGAATTGTACGTATTATCAATTGATTCATCAGGGCTTACGGCCTCCGCGGCAATTATCTTCTTTGACGCCAACGGCGAAAAGGTTATTGCAGAAACAACCCTTAACGCGGGCTATACACATTCAACCACACTTATGCCGCTTATTGACGGCATTTTGCGTATTTCCGGCACTTCTCTCAGCAATATTGATTATATAGCCTGCGCATCCGGCCCCGGCTCTTTTACCGGCCTACGTATCGGCGCGGCCACAGCAATGGGCCTTGCCTCATCAATTAATATAAAAATGGTAAATGTTTCGGCATTAGATGCTTTGGCATACAATGTAATAAATCATAGCAACAATGAAGCTACGCAAATAGTCGTGCCCATCATGGATGCGCGACGCGGCGAGGTTTACTCCGCCATATACAAAAACACACTTAAATTAACACGCGTTACGGATTATCTTGCGGATAAAATTGAAAATATTATTAATATTGCAACAAGTATAAGACAAAAATTAGATGAAAACATTATTTTTACAGGCGACGGCGTTACCGTTCACCGCGAGCTGTTAGAGGCGCACGGCTTGGGTATCGCCACCCAGGTTTCGCTTCTGCAGCGCGCCGCAAGTGTTGGCATACTTGCGGTTGAAAAAATTAGGAATGACGAAACAATATCACCTGGAGAATTTAAGATAGAATACATCCGAGTTCCGCAAGCGGAACGGGAATTAAAATAAGCACTCGGCTTCTAATAGTAATCATTAACCAAACATAGCCGGCAGTTTGCTCGAAAGGACGAAATATGCTTGAAATAATCCCCATGTCACACGCTCACTTGGATGCCGTCTGTTCTATCGAAAACGAATGCTTTACAATCCCGTGGTCACGCCAATCGTTTGTGGATGATTTAGCTAAGGATAATTCTTCATATTTTGTTGCTGTTATAAACGGTGAAGTTGCAGGTTATGCGGGTATGTGGCATATCGTAAACGAAGGGCATATCACAAACGTCGCTGTGCGCCCCATCTATCAAAACATGGGTATCGGCAACGCTTTATTGTGCAAAATTATAGATACTGCAAAAACTCTAGAAATGGTTGGAATATTGTTAGAAGTACGCACCGGCAACTACGCCGCACAGAAGTTATACGCAAAAAACGGATTTATCCTGGAACGCATACGCAAAAACTACTACGCCGAAACAGGCGAGGACGCATTGATAATGTGGAAGGAATTAAATAATGGTTGAACTTAAATATACTGAACTAAAGAAAAAATGCAGCAAAAAACACTTGCCAATATCAAAGGTTACGGCCAAAACCACGGAAACAGATGCCGTTAAGAACCGGCTTATAGGCCAAGAGGTTGCAGCTGACGCATTAAAGCTTGGCCTCTCGATAAAAAGCAAAGGGTTTAACGTTTATATCTCCGGCCAGCACGGGTCCGGGCGCACGTCCCACGCCACCGCGTTTGCACAGGATATGGCAAAATCTATGCCCGCGCCGCCGGATTTATGCTATGTGCACAATTTTAAAAGTTCGCGCCATCCACGTCTTTTGACGCTTCCAAGCGGCACAGGATTAAGGCTTCAAGAAGATATGAACAGATTCATTGGCGAATGGATAGACGGTTTGCAAAAAGAATTTTCGTCCAAGGAGTTTGAAGCTGCCAAACATGAAATCGTCAAAATCTATATAGATAAACGCGAAGAGATCGTTAAAGAAATTAGCGATGAAGCAAAGGAACAAGGCTATGGCATGAAACTAAACGGCGCAAGCCTTTATTTTATGCCAATTATCGACGGCGAGATGCTGTCAGAGGAGCAGTACGACGCGTTGTCTTTAGAAGAACGCGACGAAATAAGCAAAAAGACCGAACTTATCCGTGAAAAGGCACGCGATGTAATGGGTACTATCCGTGACTACGGACGCTCTACCCAAACAGATGTTGAAGAGCTTGAAAAAAATCGCGCCGAAGTTATAATAAACGGGCTATTAACACCACTATACGATAAATATGCTAAAGAACCCGCCATTAAAGCCTTTCTAGATGATGTAAAAGAGGACGCGCTGGGCAATGTGTCCGACCATACGCAGAACGACAACGAGGACGACGAATATATGCGCGCGTACATGCCCATTATGGCAATGCTTGGTATGCGCGAAAAGACGGAGAATTACAACAAATACCGTGTAAACTGCCTTACGGAGCAACACGGAGGGTACGCACCTGTTATCGTTGAGTACAACCCGTCCTACGCAAGCCTCGTTGGCGAAATTGAATACGACAGTGAAAACGGAAGCCTAACAACTGATTTTATGATGATAAAGCCAGGCTTTTTACACAAAGCCAATGGCGGTTTCCTCATCCTCCAAGTTGGAGATTTATTAAAATCCGCCTCATCATGGGATGCGTTGACGAAATGCCTTCTCACCGGCAAGCACATGATAGAGCCAAACCGCGAATACCAAAGCGGTGTGGCGATGAGCGGCCTGCGCCCAGAAGCATGCGATATCGACGTAAAAGTTATCCTCGTCGGTTCATCTTACTATTTCCATTTGTTGAATGAATATGACGACGATTTTAGCAAGCTGTTTAAAATACACTCCGTCTTTGATTACGAAATGCCATATTCTGCAGAAAATATACGCGCTACGGCTACGTTTATCCAATCAGCCTGCAGTAAGCGCGATGTAGACATTGAGTCGGACGCTGTTCAAATCCTTATAGAGCACCTAAGCCGCGACGCGGAACGGCAGGATAAGTTAAGCACACGCCTTAGCCTGCTTACAGCCATCATTACGGAATCCGTCGTATACGCAAAAGAAGTCAAAATAATCACCGCCGATAGCGTACGGCTCGCCATTCATAACAAAGAGAAACGCGCATCGCTGTATGAGGAAAAGATCAGCGAAATGATATCAAATGACCTTATAATGATAGATACCGACGGCGAAAAGACCGCGCAAATCAACGGCCTGGCCGTATACGACATGAGCGAGCACGCCTTCGCAAAACCGTCGCGCATCACTGCCACAACGTACGTCGGCAAGTCCGGCATCGTAAATATCGAAAAGGAAGCGGAAATGAGCGGCTCCATCCACTCTAAGGGTGTGCAAGTTATCATCGGCTACCTGGGGCAGAAGTACGCACAAAACTTCCCGCTTTCGCTTTCCTGCCGCGTATGCTTTGAGCAGAGTTACGCCTCCATTGACGGTGATTCGGCTTCGGCTGCGGAGCTTTTAACGATCTTATCAAGCCTCGCCGACGCACCCATCCGCCAAGACTTAGCCATAACAGGCAGCATGAACCAACGTGGTGAGATCCAAGCCATCGGCGGCGTTACGTACAAAATCGAAGGATTCTTCGCCTTGTGCAACCAACGCGGGCTCACGGGTAGGCAGGGAGTTATTATACCTTATGTGAACAAGAACGACCTAACCCTTAAAAACGAAGTCATTGAGGCGGTAAAGGCCGGCAAATTCCACATCTACGCGGTAAAGCATATAGACGAGGCCATAGAGCTTGTTACGGGCATACCAGCCGGTACGCGCATCGGGCGCGACGGCGAGGCGGCAAGCACAAAGGACGAGGGTAAATACCCTGCAAACACTATACACGGCATGGTATACCGCAAGCTTAAGAAATTTTACCGCCGCGCAATTGGCGAATGATTACAAAACAAAAACACCTTGCAGATGAATTATTGCAAGGTGTTTTTGTAAACTTATAATATCAAACTATTGCCGCGTCTGCGCGAAAGCGGTAAACGCCTCAATAAATGCATCAAAATTCAAACCGAGGATAAAATCCACGATAGTATCAGCCGTAAACGGTTGTGAGTTGGCTCCATACAATCCGATACGGGACAGGCCAAATACTGCCCTCTCTATCATAAAGTACAGTTCGATATCATCGTTTACGAAAAGGATTTCACGCACTACATCGTCGCCGAGAATACCGGAACTTGCCTGGCGGTGATGAACCGTGTAGAATCCTTCAAGCCCTTCAATCGGTACGGTTCTGTGCATACGCCTGTGCATAGCCGTATTGTCCGCCCAAAGCGAAAACACCAAATCAAACGGCACGTTATCAGTTGCAAAAACAAATCTATCCGTTGGGACTTCCGGTAAATTATTATTCCAATAGAAAACAGGTATCATACTAACAAGACGTTCATTCATTTGGCATGGGGTACGAAGTTGCACAACCCGTAAAGTATAATCCCCAATTACCCGGATAATTTCCAGTTCAGGCATGTAATCGATAACTTCACCAACACCGAAATAAGAGCGGAACGGTATTAATGCCGGAAAAAACGAAAAAAACTCCTCATGCGGATTAACGTCCTCACCGGCCATCAAGCGATACATCATCGGCCTGAAATGAAAATGCATCAACGCCGTAATCAAAGAACTATTGTTTTCAATATCATACATTGCCATGTATTCAATAGGATGATAGTGTTCAATGCCAAATGGCCGCATTCCGGATGTGTGCGCATTTATGCTCATTGGTACTGAAATAATGAAAATAACTGCCATAAGGCAAGCTATTATCTTCTTAATCATAATTTACACTCCTTTAAAATTATTAAATCACATAAACATTATTATGTATTAAACTAATATTCTTCAGAAATATCTCTAGGCCAAACATTACAATCTATATTTGTACATCCGCATCTTGGGCAAATACCACTTCTACATCTAGGACATGCGAAATTTATCGGTTGGTTACACCTAACAAAACCACCGATTCCACTATAAATCCAATTACTGCACCAACCGCTAAAAGGAACTATACCATGTACACCATCTGTGCAACAAAAATAATGTTCACATTCGTAAATTGCTTCCTGTACATTCCCCTCTCCACTTTCCGCCGATAAATACACGGCTACAGGCAACGCCATCAGCAGTACAATAATAAACGTCGCAATTTGCTTGTTCAACTTCTTCATAATCATTTCTCCTTTCCCGATTTTGGGTGTTAAACAGTTATACAACTCATATCCATGCAAGCACAGTATTATGAGTTTCCAATGTAACCATACAATTATACATCATTTTATGATTTATGTCAAGAATATTATGCAATTAATATACACCAAAATTTTACGTATGTTTTGCAAACTCTATCGTACATTTACTATAATAATTGTTACCCCACATCCTTTTCCGTATTTTTGTAAAGTATCAACCCCAATAATCCGACGACAAAGAAAATTCCGCTCGTAAACGCTCCCTGCATGTTGTAAATACAAAGCGATAATAAGATAACCCCCAACATCAACGCTAATTTTAATATTATACATTTCATAAAATTACCCCGCTCGCATTTTATATAACATAATACGTAGGCGGGGTTTTATATGTGAATTGCGCTAATCCATATACTCCCAAAACATCTCCACGCACATACGCTGCGCGTCAGCGTTGTAAAGGCATTGTATAAACTCACCGCTTCCGCTCGTTCGCCTGACCGTCGATAGCCCGTTCTCACGCCCGATGCTCGTGGGTATTTTATCATTGCCGGAATGTTCCAAAAGCCCGGCTTCAAGCATTATATTATTAAGTTTTAACGGACTTGTTTTATTTTTGCCGTATTTTATAAGCACAATATTGATATTGTCGGATATACGTGAAACTGGTATTTCCCCATCATAAATTTCCACTTCCCTAAAAAAAGTTTCCTCATCAAGCACCGAGCGGGCGATATAACCGCCGCCATCACTACGTTCCTCGCCGCACAGAAGCTCTAAAAACCGCATACCATATTTACTAAACTTTACCTGCCCGACCCCGCTTACCTGTAACATTTCATCCGCAGTTTGCGGATGCTTTATGCACATATCCACTAAAGTCGCATCGGAGAAAACAACAAATGCCGGTACATTTTCTTCATTCGCCATATCAAGGCGCAACGCCTTAAGCCTATCAAACAAATCATCGGAAAACGAAAAATAATCCCTGGCCAATCGTTGCGCTTTATTAATGCGGCCATTGTCGCTCCCGTTTGCATCGTTAGTCCGAAGGCTAACCGTTTGCCCATCTAAAAGCACCTCTCTAGCTTTTGGAGTAATGCTTAAAAACCCATCGTCATTTATATAGCCAAGCGCAGTAAGCCTACCCGTAATCCTCCTAATATACTTACGCGCAAAACCACTCATTAAACCGAATGTAGGCAAATCGCGGTAATCGCTTGACTTACCTAAAAGGATATCGGCCGTGTGCGTAAACATAAACCGCTTACCCATCTTATTAATCCGCCCGATGTGCGACAAAACCTTTTGCGCGTCCAGCGTAATATCCGTTTCCGTAAAACTACCTAGGCAATTGGCACAGGTATCACAATTTCCGCTCCGCCATTCACCAAAATAAGCGAGGATAAACCACCGCAGGCAGCCGTCGCTCTCACAATACCTTTCCATATGATTCAACAGCTTTTTATTCCGTGCGATTTCATCCTTGTTCTCGCTTTGTGATATAAGGAAGATCGCAGTAGAAATATCTTTGCGTGCGTAGTAAAGTATGCAGTCCGCAGGTAAACCGTCCCGCCCGGCGCGCCCCGCCTCTTGGTAATAACTCTCCACGCTCTGCGGCATGTTATAATGTATCACAAAACGTACGTTGGATTTATCAATCCCCATGCCAAATGCATTTGTAGCGACTATCAACTTTACGCGGTCATGCAGGAAATCGTCCTGTGCGAGGTTACGCTCGTTTACGTCCAGCCCTGCGTGGTATGGCGCGGCAGGATAGCCATTGTCCGTCAGCTTCTCCGCAAGGTTTTCAACCTCTTTGCGCGTAGAGCAGTAAATGATGCCGCTCTCGGCTTTGCCGCTTTTCGTTTCAAGATAAGACAGCAACTCAGCGTATTTACTGACGGGTTGTTTTACTTCAAAATATAGGTTTGGCCGGTCAAAGCCAGTAACCTGAACCAAAGGGTTTATAAAATCAAGAATTGCAGTTACATCATCCCGCACATGCGTTGTAGCAGTTGCCGTAAATGCCGCCAAAATAGGGCGCGTTGGCAACTGTCTAATAAATTTGGGGATATCCAGATAATGCGGGCGGAAATCCTGCCCCCACCTTGATATGCAATGCGCCTCATCCACCGCCACGAGTGATATCCTTTGGTTTTGCGCAAGCTCAAGCATGGACGGCGAGAGCAACCTTTCCGGCGCTACGTAAATAATTTTATATACGCCTTTTACCGCATTTGCCATCGCTTTCCTAAGCTGTGCATCCGTAAGGGATGAATTTATAAACGCCGCAGATACGCCGTTTGCAACCAGCGCGAGCACTTGATCACGCATTAGCGATATCAGCGGGGATATAACAAGCGTAATACCGGGCAAAACCAAGGCAGGCACTTGGTAGCAAAGCGATTTGCCTGCACCAGTCGGCATTATGCCCAAAACATCCTGCCCGCTTAAAACAGCATCCACAAGCTCGGCCTGCCCGCCACGGAAGGTATCATACCCGAAATATTGTTTAAGTATCTGCTCTTTTGTGTTTGTCATATAGCTGTTCAACTTAAAAACATTTTGTTTTCAAGCTAAACCCTCCAACATTTGTTATAGCTGTTCAACTTGAAAACGGTCTTTGTTTTCAAGTTGAACCTTACAGTAATTGCACCTTATCGGATCATTTTATGGTTTAACGAGTATATTATAGTGTAATGAAGTTAAAACTGCCACTTAGTGAGCGGACGGGCCCTCTTGTTTGCTTCGCAAACGGCCGGGTGGCACTCCGCGTTGCTGCGCAATTGGCAAACGAACTTGAGCGGCAGCGTACTTTGTCCGCGAGTTTAGTAGCAGTTTAATCTTCATTCAGCTATAAAAAGATTTTCCTAAAATCCAAAAATGGAATTAAATAAAAAACTGGGCGGCAAACCTTTTAAAGATTTCCCGCCCACAATTATTTTGCATCTTATGATTTATTTAGCAACGTCTTTTCCTTTGATTAATTTATACGCGGAAACCGCCAATATCGCACCAACAAGCGGGGCAACTACAAACACCCACAAGTCCGCAAGTGCCGTACCGCCGGCAAAAATCGCAGGGCCAATACTACGCGCCGGATTCACAGATGTGCCTGTGAGCGGGATACCCACAATATGGACAAACACAAGCGTAAGGCCGATCACAAGGCCGGCAACGTTTGACTTGGCCTTATCCGCCGTAACGGCTAATATAACAAGCACGAAGATGAAAGTAAGGATTACTTCAATGTACATCGCCCCCCAAATGCCGCCTGCGCCTCCAACAAGGTTTGAGCCCAGATAGTTTGTATAATCCACTTCTATGGCACTTGATAAAACCCTTAACAAACCGGCACCGGCTATAGCACCGGCAACCTGCGAAACCACGTACCCGCAAAGATCAACAACTTTAATGCGCCCATCCAAAAATGCGGCGAGCGAAACCGCCGGATTGATGTGGCAACCGGACACATTACCGATAACATGTGCCATAGCTACGATAGACAGGCCAAAGGCGAACGCAACAGCCAAATGGCCGCCGCCCGTCGCTACACCTAAAAACACGGCCGCACCGCAACCCATAAAAACCAAAACCAAAGTCCCGATAAATTCGGAAAAATACTTTTTGTGCATAAATACACGCTCCTTATTTGTTTTTTACGGAGACGGTGGGATTCGAACCCACGTGGGGTTGCCCCCAACCTGATTTCGAGTCAGGCTCGTTATGGCCACTTCGATACGTCTCCCAAAATAACCGTGGAGAGTATACACGATTTCCCAATATTTTGCAAGTAAAATTTTTGTGTGGTTATTTTTAATGCGCGTTACTCGTGGTGGCGCGCTTTAATATACTCAAGCACCGCGTCATGACCGACCAACAAATCGCGGATGTAAATGGGTATGCGGATGTCTGGCATTAGTGTTTCGTATGGATAGTCCGGCCAGAACATAGCGAATGTCTGCGACGCCGCAAAACGCATGTTCGGCGCATACACGAACCCTCGTCTATGCGATGTAGCCGGAAGACTGATACCGTAAAAAAAGTTAGGTGACTGCGCCGCCGGTTCGCCTATTATATACACGCCGTCAACGCGCGTTCTAAGGTACGCCGCAGTCATAACCGCGGCCGACGCAGTACCCCTATCCGTAATAACGTAAATTCCGTGAAACAAATCATTATTCTCTCGTAAAAATATACCAAGCTCCGGTACTGCCGGTAAAAACGCTCCACCGCCATTGCCGCGTAAATCTAGAACGAAAATTTGTTTTTCACCACATTCTATCACCGATGTAACCATGGCATTTATGGTCTCACGGAACTCATTATTTAAATCCATCGGGTCGGATAATTCAGAAAAACGCACATAATGAAACGATCTTGCTCTTACATACAACATATTATTTTCATATAAGTTTTCAAAAAAGAACGGTGCTTGTTGATGTTTATTATATAACATACCAACGCCAATATCAAGGCGAACGGTTTCAATTTCCTCAAACTCGCTTATTGGTATGTTTTGGATTGATACGATAACTTCTTCACCATTTTCATCCAGCAAATAATATTTAACAATATTATCACTATCTACAACACCAAAAAACCTCAACGCTTCCGGCCATGCAAGCATTCTCATAGCTGACCTTGGCATTTCATATCTGCTTTCATACATAATTATTGCCGACAACACATCTATAACTTCTAAAATCGGTATGCCATTTATTTTTTCAAGACGGTTGCCCAACAACCACTCATATTTCAGCGGTGCGCCAACAACAAATACCCCATCGGCAAAATACGCAAAGTCCAACGGAAACCGCTCCGTAAAAAACGGGTGCGGATCCGGGCGAAAACTGTACCCAGAATGAATATCATTTAAAAGTGAAAATATTTTCCGCATATTAAAATATAGCTCATAATCTTCAAGATATGGTATATTTTCAATTAAGTTATTTACTAAGTATATAAATTCTTCAAGAAATTCATAATTAGTAAAGCTATCGTTTTCATTTGCTGTCATTCGTAAAGTAACCCAAAAACTTGTAAACATTAAGTTTGGATTTTGGTGGTTAATAAAGTATTCAATCTGCTCTAACCTATCATCTACTGTACTATATAGCATCGGTGAATTATTTAACACCGGGTGTTCTGACGTAAAGTAACCTAAAAATATCCTTAACAAACTTTCCCATTCTTCGTCCCTATTAAGCTCAATTATATTATTCAAAGTCCATGGATTGTCGTGTCTATCACGCATGGCTGCGTTTACAGTTAAACTCATCGATGCGATTATACCTACAATGATAGATAATGAAAATATTGTTATTATTTTTTTACAGACATTCCACATATTTTTCCTCCTCATATCCAAATCAAATAAAATATGAGGCTATTATTTTTTATAACAGCCTCATATTATTAATTATATCATTGTTTATTAACAACTTTCCGCGCATATACGCGTTACGTTCCAACCGTAATCCCAACCCAAATATTCACCTGTTACACTGCAATATACACGTATAATACCCCACCACCACACTTGTGTCATATTTGCATTGCAAATACTGCATCTACTAGTCCCTGTACCGCCATTACCGCAATCGAAATTAGGTGGCCCCCAAGATGTAACTTCGACTACTTCAAATTGTTCAAGCACTAAATTTACTTGATTATGTACGCCGCCTGTTGCGGCCGCTGTTGCTCCGAACATAAACACCAGAGCCATTACCGTTGCAAAAACAATCTTACTAATCGAGGTTTTCTTCATAAAAAACCTCCTGTGAATTTAATTTCGGAATCGCGATATCCTTAAAATTCATTATATTCAGTTTTTTATTATTTGTCAAGTATTATGCAAAAATCTTTTGCATTTTTGATACTGTACGTCGTTTTATATAAATTTTTGCCGAAAAATACTCTGTGCCAAATGCCGTTTTGACGGGCAAACATACGTACACGAACCGCAATTTACGCATGCCTTACCGTTGTATTTTTCAAAATATTCCACAGTTTTTGGATCCCCAGCGTCTGCGTGTTTGTTTAACAGCATAGGTAATAACCCGGAGGTGCAGGCGGCGGCGCATTTGCCGCATTTTATGCAGTTACGCTCTTTCGTTATCTGTGCGTCCTTCTTATTAAGGCATAAAAGCCCGGCTGACGTTTTTGTAACGGGTATATCGGTATCCGCAAGGGAAACACCCATCATGGGCCCACCGAATATAAATTTATGCGGCTCACACGCATAGCCGCCTGCCGCGTCTATAAGCGACGCAAAGCTAAGCCCGATCGGCACGGCATAGTTACCCGGATTGCTTACCGCACTGCCCGCCAGCGTTACTACGCGCCGCATAAGCGGCCGTCCGCGGCGGATGGCGCGCTCAATCGCGATAAGCGTATCTACGTTAAATACGAGGCAACCACTATCCGTCGCATAGCCGCCTGGCGGCACTGTTCTGCCCGTGTATGACTGTACGATGTTCTTCTCGTATCCAGCCGGGTATTTTACCTTTAGCTGTACCGGTGATATACCAGGCACGGCGGCGCACTTTTCTTCCAATAAATCAAACAACTCCTGCTTATCCGCCTCAATCGCGATTATGCCCTTACTGTTTGGAAAAAGGCGCATTAGCGTTTTAAGCCCGGTTATCACCCGTTCATACTCCTCGTACAACAACCTGGTGTCGCATGTTAGGTATGGCTCACATTCCGCTCCGTTGGCAATTATATAATCAATACCACCTTCATTCTGCAACGCCGATTGCAGCTTATAGAACGTAGGGAACCCGCCGCCCCCCATACCAACTATACCCGCATCGCGTACGCGGCCAATTATTTCGCCGCTACCTAATTCAAAAAACCCTTCCGCAGTCGTACCGCGTGGAAGTATATCGGGTGATTCGGTAAACAAACCGTCGTTTTCTATAACGAAAACTACGTCCTCCACTCCATCCGGCAGTACTGTATCAGAAAACCCCAGAACCACTCCGGAGACGCTTGCATGTATAGGTACCGCAAAGGCATCGTCGCTATCCGCTATCTTTTGGCCAACATGCACAATATCCCCTGTGTTTACAAGCGGCGTAAGGGCTGCTCGTGTACGGCTATGTAGCGGGTATCGCATTTGCTCGCTAATGTCAGGTATAACCTCAATTATCGGCTTGTTTACGGTTTTTTCCTTAAATCCCGGCAGCCTAACGCCACCACGCTTAAACGAAAGATATTTACGCATATAACCCCTTTAAAACGTGACATGTTGTATTGATATGAGCTGCCTGGTTAAATTATGACAAGCCCACTTAGCATTATCGCCACCGTTCATCAAACAGCTCACCCGTAACATCCGTATTTGTTGCCGCGTCTATAAACTTACTCACCGTGAGGTTTACTGGCTCACCGCCAACATCTTTTGTAATTACCATAAAAAACCTATGAGCCGGCCATGCCGTGGTAATCCTATTGTTATTCTGTATGTAGTAATACACCATATCATGCCTTGTAATTATTATAGACTGCACATCGTCATAACGAATAGGGCACAGCAAAACCTGCATAACCGTAAGCAAAGCCTCGTCCGCCGCACGGATATTTTGCGTACCGTCCGACAGCTCGATGGTGCTTGCAAGAAAAATCCGTTTATGTTCTATTCCATAATAACCGACAGTAAATACCGCTACATTCGTAACAACGGGCATATCGTTGAAAAAACTCACAAAACGGAGAACATAGTTAATTTCACCATATTCATTATATACAGTCGATGTGCTTTCGATCCGAAAATTTAAGGTTATTCCGCTACGCGCCTCCATCTCGTGCAAAAAAATGAAAGCCACGGCTTCTGCCTCCGCCAACGATGTGATAGAAGCCGTCGAATTGGCTCGCAGGCTGTCTCTGTCAGCCTCAAATATAACTGAATTATTTTCCGTTTCTGATATACCAGGAAAACCTAGGTTTGACATCTCCAAAAACATTTCGTGCATTACATTAAAATCAAACGGCTCCATCCTGATTGTGTGCATCGGAAGGACGGCTGAATCCTCAATATTCCAGTTAAGCGTGATTCCATGGCTGTTTAGGAGGTTTGTAATAGCCGTATAACGCTCCCGCGTTACGGCCCGTATGTTGGCGCGGCTTTCCTGCCATATAAAGAAAAACATAACCGCGTTAAGCAGAAGCAGTATCATGATAAATGTGTTTTTTAATCGGTTCGTGTCCATTATTGCGTCCCTTAAAAAGATACTCTATAGATTTTTGCCGTCGTTCTCATTTAAATAGCTTCCCCAATTCTTCCATTTTTTCATACGCGTGTCCAAAAAAATCTTTAAGCGCGTCACAGTGAATGTTTTTAGACATCGCACCACCTTCCGAAGGTTCGCGGTAACGTCGGCAACCACCCTTACATAAATTTACCCAAGCACATGCTAAGCAATCGCGGTGCGGTTGGTTAGACATATCAATAAATTTTTTGGCCACATCGGACTTCAGCATTTTTGACAGATTGTCTGTTTGGATATTACCAAGCCTCCATTCGTCCAATACATAAAAGTCGCATGGATAGCAGCTTCCGTCCGCCTCTATAAGATAATAGCATGTACATACGCCTGCGTAGGCGCACATCGTCGGCCCTCGGCCTTGCATGATTCTGATATAGTTCTCAAAATTTTGTACACTTACGTAATTTCCACCCTTTGCGTCTTTGTAATACTCATCAAACACGCTTTTTAGAAAATTTCCGTAACCTGACTTAAGGTTTGACGGCAAGGTTCCAAAATCATCAATACATGGGATAAATTGTAAATACTTATATTTTTTGAGGTTGCTATAGACTTCGCCTGGCGATGCGGCGACATCGTTGTTAATAACGCAAAGCACGTTAAATTCCGCGCCGGCGGCTTGCAAAAGTTCCGCCGCGTGCAGCGCGCGGTCGTACGTACCCTGCCCGTTTGCGTCACACCTATATTTGTCGTGTATCTCCTTTGTTCCGTCTATGGAAAGCCCAACTAAAAAATTATTATGCGAAAAGAAATCTGCCCACACTCCGTCCATCGCGTAACCATTAGTTTGGATGGCGTTATGTATGCGGACATTATTGACATTGTAACGTTTTTGGAGGCGCAAAAGCTCCTCAAAAAAGCCCAGCCCGGCAAGTGTAGGTTCGCCGCCTTGGAACCCGAATGAGCAGGATCCCGCCGCGTAGGCAAGTGCTTTGCGTACAAGCGTTTCCAAAATATCAGACGCCATAACACCATAGGACGCCTGCTCGCGCCGCCCTGCCACATCAGAATAAAAACAATAGCTGCACCGCATGTTGCAAAGGCCGGAAACCGGCTTAATTAAAAGGGAAATAGGCCGCATAGTTTCACCTGTATTTTTATATTAAACTCTACCTGTACTTGTTCAAATATCCGTGCTTGCTCTGCCTCTTACGGCGTATTACCTTAGTAATCACATACACCGCAATAACTGAAACCAACGCAAAGATTATCCAATAAGGCACAGCGGAGCGGGTAAAGAAAATGCCGACGAAAATGTCAAAATGGTAATCTATATCCGAAATAATCGTACGTTCCCGCACGCTGTGCGCCGCAATAAGCGACCCATGGTAAATTATCCTATCACCCACGGAGTAGGTAATAGTCGCCACAACCTGCCCTTCCGTTATTGGTGCCCGAAGCAGGTTTACCCCATTTTCCCCAAGATAAATAAGCCCTTCCACAAAAACAATATCGCGCTTCAAATTTCCAAGCATATCCGTGCTCATAAAATACCTAACGCCTTCGGTTATAGACAGGTACATAATGTACGGGTCCTGCCTGCGCGGATTGTACATGCCAATCTGATATACATAATCGCCAGCATAGGCGAAAGTGAACGTATCAAAAAAGTTAAAGCCATATTCAAACAACGCAGTGGCGTCGTGCCACCTGCCCGGATCCGGCGAATTGCCGATTATGGCGATCAGCTCCCTGTCGCCTTGCCGCGCTGTTGCCGCTAAGGTATCACCCGCCGCAGCGGTAACGCCCGTACGCATACCAGTGGCGTATGGGTAGAAAAACTCGCTCGCGCTTCTAATCAATTCATTTCTGGTGTGGCGGGTATGGCCACGCATCCAAGTCGTTTCGCCAGAGACTTGGCGCAAAAACGGGTTTTGCATCGCGCCGCGCACGATAAGTGCCATATCGTACGCCGTGGTAACGTGGTTTATGTTATGCGCGCCCTGTGCGTTTACGAAACTGGAGTTAAACGCCCCAAGCTCCCGCGCCTTCGTATTCATAAGCGTTGCAAACCGCCGCTCCGCGCGAACCCAGGTTACGTCGCTCTCTCCATAATAACTCCGCGCCACGTTTATGGCAAGAATGTTAGCCGAATCCGCGCCCGACAGGAAAAAAGTGGCGCGGATAAGCTCTGCAACCGTAACCTCCTCGCCTACCGTATGGTGCGTGCGCGCCGCGCCCTGCGGCGTTTGGTTAATCTCGTTGCCTGCAATAAGCACATCGCTTGGCTCAAAAAAATCAAGCACTACAAGGGCGGTTATAATCGCCGTCAACCCAGCAGGGTACATACGCGCGTGTTCGTTATACCCAAAGGCGACGATACCCGTCTCCGCATCCATCAAAACGGCGCGTTGCGCGGCAATTTCCGGCACGGCATAGCCATCCGCCGCATCGGCGTAAACATTTGCCGATGCTTGCAATGCATAAATTATAATTAAAATCGCAATCAATTTTCTACGAAACAATCTAATCACCAACTAAGATTTTATAGGATATTCTTTAACAAAGAATGTAATTAACGCACAAAACTCACCATGCAAATCATTATTTATACTTATAAACCAAAAAACACATTCAAATAGCATGACAAAGTATAGTAAGTACTTTCATTCTTCAAAAGTAATGCTTATTTTCTAGTATTTGTTCTTTAAAGCATTATAATAAGCCTTTGTACTGAAAACACATATCCAAAACGATATCTGTCTCATTATTACTATTAAACATCTCGATAACATATTTTAATGCATCAATACATATTTCAATATCAGTCCTATTCGCATTTACACTTTCATGAACAATTTTATTTCGTCTTTTTCTGAACTTATCAACTCTTTTGAATTCGAAACTGTTCATTTCTCCACTAATCTCCAGTATATTAAGCTTTTCACTTACAGCATAATCTAATATTATTTTCCTTCTTTCTTTGTTGACTCCTTTAATCTCAAGAAATCTATTAAGTCGTTCGTTAACATAGAACTCAATAATAAACCAAGATAGTAACAACGAAACCGATAAATGAGCTTTATGATATTCACATAGACTTTTCATAATTAACGACAAAATCTTTATTTTTTCATATGAATTAATAATTTTCAATAAATTATCTTCCATTAAACCTATAACACTTTTATCCAAAACATCATAACTCTCTCCAAGAACAAGAGTTTGCTTAGATATAAATCTTTGAGGGAAATGCTCCTTTCCGAATCCTCCCGGAACATTCGAATGAATAAATTTACTATTTTCAAAAGTAACATTAGCGCAATCTGAGTTTGTTATTTCATGAATATCAAAATAGTAAAAGTTTTTTTGTTTGTAATAAGATGAAGTAAACACTAAGTATATTGCGTTCAAATAATTTAAATACTCATTCCAAAGCTCTAAGTCATCATTTACATATTGAGAATTATTTTGACGCTTTGTGTTTTTATGTTCTATATCTGCATTATAGAACATAATCATACCATCTTTTGCAATTTTTAACTTGCATTGTCCCATATTTATAGAATATTCTATTGCACTCATTATTTTCATATAAGAATCATCATCGATATTTTTAAAATTTGGAATATCTCCTGCCCAATATTTTTTCGAAGGATAAAAAGCAATAAACATTTCTTTTTGTTTCATATTCGTTCCTCTGTCAACATATTTTTACTTGCATCATTTTCATTGATACATATATAACAATTCGCATTCACGATTTGAATGATATTTATCTACTTCCACGTCTCATTGTTATTAATGCAATAATTGTATTAAAGCGCTGCGTGTATGTCACTTTCACTCTCGACGAATTGTGTTATATAATTCATTCATATTTTTTACAACGGCATCAGCCCCCGCACCCAAAAGTTCTTCATTGGAACCAAATCCCCACAGCACACCAATGCACGGTATACCATGTGCCTTCGCGCCGATTATATCGTACTTTCTGTCACCAACCATAACAATCTTCATTTTGCGTTCTTTGTCAAGGGTATCAAGCACGTGGGCAATAACCTCCGCCTTGTCCGACCTCGCCCCGTCAGCCTCCGCACCGGCAATAAAATCAAAATACGCCAACAGTCCAAAATGTTCAAGCACCTCAACAGCGAATTTCAGCATCTTTGATGTCGCAACTGCCAATATCTTGCCATCCCGCTTTAATTTATACAGTAAATCCGCTATTCCCGGATATATATAGTTTTGAAAGAGGCCTTGTTCAGCTTGATGTTTACGGTATATCGTGATGGCCTCCTCGATTTCGGCACTATCATCGCCTAAAATAATTCTCATGGTATCGCGAAGCGGCGGGCCGATGTATTCGTCAAAATTAAAGCCTTCCGGGATGGATGCGCCCACGGTTTTCATCATGTAGAGAAACGAGTTTATTATACCATCCTTAGGGTTTGTAAGCGTACCGTCCAAGTCAAATAGAATAAGGTCGAACATGCCAGCCCCCTAATGGATTAAATGCGGGCCGCGAACGAGAACCCACACTTCGCCCTGCGCAACGATACCGCGCCCGTCTGACCGCGGTATAATGATCATATGGTTTACGGGGATCTGCCCGCTCATGATGTCAACACCGGCGGTAACGTCGCTAAGGCCGTTTGCGCCCGGTACAATGGCGTTGGCCACACCGCTGCGCACGATAATCTCCGCCCCTTCGCCGCCTATAAGGCGTTGACCCCAAAACAGCTGCACAGGCTGCCATGTTTGTGCCATTTGTGGTTGCGGCGGCTGTTGCTGCAATTGCTGCTGGATTATCTGCACTACATCCGACACGATCTGTGCGCGCTGGGTATCCGTAAGGTTAAATTGCTGCTGCCCGCCTTGGCCAAGGTTTGTAGAAACCAGCATAACCAACTCGCTGCGAAGTGCGGCAAGCTGCTCTAACACGAACGACTGCGTAACGATTGGATCGCCGGATGAACCTGGCACCGCACCCGTTGCCTGCAAGGCATTGCTTCCAGTTAAAAATAAAAGCGCGATTATGGCAATGCACAAAATATTTCTATAAGGTCTTTTCATCATAACCGCACTCCACCTTCCGCTACTTTTAATAAAATATCCTGTGAGATTGATGGAATACGCCCCAAAGCATCCGGGCCGACGTTAAGCAAATAATTTATACCCATTGCGTTTAACCGGTTCTTTATATCCAAGATTTCCTCTGGAGTTTTCCAATTATGATCAAAATACTTGTATCCCCACGTGTCGTTTAATGTGGCCGGCGTCTCGTAAAGGTCAGTTGGTGAATACCTAAACCCGGTGTGCCGCAACACGTCCGACGGGTCAAAGCTTTCGGGCCTGCTATCCGGTATTTCGTTGTCGTCAAGCGAGACATAGTCATATACCCCATTACCTATACGGGAGTTTATTAAGCAATTTGGCTGGTGTTTTTTTACAAGCTCGCGCAGTTCGATACTTTGCTTCTTAGATATCGTCCAAGGTGTATCAAACCATATGAGGCACAGATCGCCGTAATTGGTAAGTATTTCCTCAACCTGCGGTTTGATCTTACGTTCAAAGCATTTAGCGTAATCCTTTGCGGCAATGTCCGGGAAATCCCAGCCGTTGGAACAGCCCGGATCCAGCTTTGCCTTATCGTAACCGCCGCCGCCGTCCGGCTCGTGCCAGTCTATATCCTGGGAATAGTATAACCCCAGCTTAATACCATGCTTATAGCAAGCCTCCGCAAGCTCCGCAATGATATCCCGCTTAAATGGCGTTGCGTCCACTACATTGTATTTATCCACTTTCGAGGCAAAAAGCGCAAAGCCGTCATGGTGCTTAGACGTTATGACTATGTACTCCATTCCGCATTTTTTGGCAAATAGCACCCATTCCTCGGCATTAAAATAAATCGGGTTAAAGGCCTTGGCAAGCTGGGAATATTCCGCCATGGGTATACGTAAATGCTGCTGTATCCATTCGCCGATATTATTGGTGCGCCGGCCTTTCCACTCACCGCCCAATATGGAATACAACCCCCAGTGAACCATCATGCCGTATTTTGCCTGCTTAAACCACTCTTGATTGTTCATACCTATACCCTCCACCGATTTTTCTCCAGTTTATCATAAAATAAAGCCAATTTCAATATATAAATAAAAAAGCAAACACTGGCATAGTATCTGCTTCTTTACGTCTAACGATAAAATTCTAATGCTTATCTCGCAAACTCAAATGTTATGCTTACGTTTGCCGTTACGCCAACTTGACCAACCTGCACGCCGATTGTGCTATCAAGCGACATTTCGGCAACCATTCCTGCACGGGCAAACAAACCGCCTGTACCGCCCCAAAACGGATCAAACCAACCTACGGATTCGGTGAAAGCAATCGGTGCTCCGAGTTCCACGCCAAGCGCAGCTGCGGCAACCTCTGCGCGGGCAATAGCGTCTTTGATAGCAAGCTGCATTGCTTCATGGTAAAGAGCAGAATTATCGCGCACAAGGAAGTTTATCCCGCTGTTTTGATTGCTACCAGCTTCCGCCGCTGCGGTCAATACATAGCCGATAAGGTCGATATCGTTGATCGTGATGGTAAGCGTATGTGTTACGGAGAAACCGACGTGTACCGGACCTGTAAGCTGCGTGCGGGCGTCAATAACGCGCCATTCCGTTTCCGGCCACATGCTGTATGACGATGTCTGTATGGACTCCTCTTCAATGCCGAGGGCTAAAAGAGCTTCAATGATAGCGTCGATGATAACCACGTTTTCACCGATAGCTTCGGCGGCTGTCGTGCCGAACGTTCTCGCGCCAAGCTGCACCATTGCCATGTCCGGGTCGGCGGCTATGCTGCCCGTGCCGTTTACGTTAATCGTGCCGATCGCGGGTGCGGGTGCGGCATGCGCGGTTACCGTAAGCCCAAGCACCATGGTTAAGGCCAGCGCAATTGCAAAAATTCTTTTTTTCATTAATGTTTCCTCCGGTTTATTTTATTTTGAGAATCGATTCGTTACTTATACGAAACAGATAAATCTTTTGTTCCAAAAATATTTTATGTTTATAAGTAGTAAATATTCCCGCCAATAAATTCCCGGAAAAATTAAAGCATACCGCAATTTTAAAGCAGAGCTTGATTGGGTAAAGCGTAAGCGTCCCAGCCTGTTCGTAGAATAACTACGCATGTAGTTATTCTACGAACATTCCTCTATAACTTAATCACTTATTCAATATTGGCAGCCAAACTTCCCAAACATAATCCGGGTGCTGTCCATTCTTGTCTATAGGGTACACATCAAGGTTAGGAGCCAATTCATCGCGCCTGTATTGGCTTGTGGGTAGCCATTCGGTCAATATTCTCGTATAGGCCTCGTTATGCTGATTTCTACCCGTTATTGACCGTATGGTAAACACGGCCCACGTCGCGGCGGGTATCGTTTCAATGGTTAAATCCGCTCCTTCAGGTATTTTGCCTTTGTATTCCGCCCCGAGTATCGCTTTAACCGACCCGTTCGGCGCATTGAAATATCTTAAGCTCTGATCTGAATCAAGGAAGAATGCGGCAACCTCCCAAAACGGCGCACTGTAATGGTTTTTACAAAGAAGATAATTCTTCTCATAATATTCTTTCCATAAATTTGGCATTGAGACCTTTGAACCGTCCCCCTGCGTTACCTCAATGAACTCATCAGTTACTTGCCCCGACAAACCCATAATTTGAAAGCTTTCCTTCTTTTCGATTCTAAAATCCATTTCGTTCACTCCTTTTATTGTGAGTACGAAGGCGATTGACGGATAGGTTTTCAAAGATATGCCTGTTCTACGGGCGGACGAAGGCGTTGTGCCGTGCAGTTCCTTAAACGCCCGCGCGAACGTCGTCGGAGATTCATAGCAGTATCTCAAAGCAATGTCTATAATTTTGTCAATGCCGTTTTGAATGTCGAAAACGGCTTGCGACAACCTCCTGCGGCGTATATACTCCGAAACGGAAATTCCCGCCATGAATGAAAATATTCGAGAAAACTCATAAACGGAGCAGCCGACAATTCTTGACAACGATTCATACTTAATCGGCCGCGTAAGATTTTCCTCGATATACTCAATAACGTCGTTCATACCCTTAAGCCAATCCATGCAATCCCTCCTCTCACCTATAATCATAAACGAAAGGCAATTAATTTTCCCTACATCTTTTGCTAATATCGGATAGCTTTACAAAAACAGTATTATAAGTACTTCTACCTATAACTCCATGTACACCGTAGGGGCGGAACTGTGTTCGCCTATGCACCAATATATCAGACATAGTAACAATCTTCCTCCCATTTAACTATGTTCATATCTATATATAACCAAATGCGCTGATAATCGGCTTCGTTACGAATAATATGATCATGGAAAGATCTCTGCCAAATCGAAGAGCCTATCTTTTTTGTGATTGAACCTTTAAACTGCTTAATTATCCGCGACACCGTAGGGGCGAACTGTGTTCGCCTTGATACTTCCTGCCCGTTCACATTAATAATTATTATCATATGAATATGGTTTGGCATTATAACATATTTATCAACATTTACGGAATCATAAGTTTCGGACAGAATACCTATCTCTTTTTCTATTATTTTCCCTTGCGCGGATAGGTTTTGGTGGATGCCCTGGCGAACGCAGTTCGCTCCTACGTTGCCTAAAAGTTTTTGTCTGCCTTTTACACAAATTGTAACAAAATAACACCCATTTCTCGAATAATCATAATCTTTTAGCCTGTTAGGCTTTCTTCTAAGTAATTCATCCATAAGTAAACCCCCTCAGTTACTGTAGGGGCGAACTTCGTTCGCCTAGCCGCTCAAGTATTCAGCATGCACTGGCGAACACAGTTCGCCCCTACGAAAATACTTACGAATAATAAATACTTCCGCCGATAAACTCCCTAAGGATCGACCCCTTCGGCACCTCGTCAGGCGGTAAGGAAACAAATGAGTCTAAATAACCTAAGAGGCGTACCGCGTCTGGCTTGCTTGGGTCGTCGTCCGCTATATTAAAGAGGAGTGGCTCGACGTACTGCTTCATCACGCACATTTCATAAACAAGCGCGGAGTTGAACATCACGTCAGCGTTCTCCTGCCAAGGGAAGATGTTTTTCTCCTCACCGCGCGCCACGTTCTCCCACATGGCCATCGTACGCACCGCGTCCGTCGCTCTCGTACGCATGTCCCTCACGATGCGTCGCAATAACCGCGTATCAGACGTGGGTATGCGGTTATGTCTATCCAAGTTTATCTGCGTCATCGCACTTATGAATACTTTAAACATTTCAACTGACGGCACTTGGTATACAAGCGCTTCATTAAGGGCGTGTATACCCTCCAAAATAAGTACACCTTTCGACCCAAGCTTAAGCGTATCGCCGCGGTACTCACGTATACCTCGTTGGAAATTGTACGTCGGCAGCTCCACCGTTTCGCCTTTAAGCAGCCGTACAAGGTCTATATTAAGCTGTTCGCAATTTACGTGTTTAAAATTTTCAAAATCCGGTTTGCCTAGCTCATCTAACGGGACGTCTTTAGCGTCGTTAAAATAATTGTCGAGCGATATGACGTGCGGCTCCAAACCCAATACGCGGATCTGCACGGCAAGCCTATGGGCAAAAGTGGTTTTACCCGACGAGGAAGGACCCGCGATAAGCACGATATGCTTACCCTGCGCGTGTATTGTGTCCGCGATTGCGGCGATGCGTTTTTCGTGCAGTGCTTCGTTTACGCGGATGATATTACCGCCTTGACGGTTGCAAATGGCATTGTTCAACGCGCCGACATATTCCACGCCCATGACCTTAGACCAGGCAGACGACTCCTCATATACGCCGCGTATCTTTATAAGCGATGTAACGTCCGACAGCGGCTTTGCACTTACGGGGTTTGGCAACCTGAGGATAAACCCGTTCCTCTCCGGAATCAGCTTAAAATCACGCAAATACCCAGCGGATGGGACGACAGGTCCGTACAGACACGCCCAATCATCGCCCATCTTATACATGGAGACGAACCCCGCGCGGCGGTAACGCAATGTATTTAGCGTCACCTCATCACCGCTTACGGAAAGAATCGCCCTTGCGCGGCGTATTGACATAACTTCGCGCACTATCGGCAAATCGTCCTCCACGGCGCGGAGCATGGCGGACTCGATTTTCTCCGTAATGGTTTGCATATCGGTACCAGCATCAAGCCCTGAAATGGCGCAGGAAAGGTTTTTATTGACGGAATGCCTTACGTCCACATCCGCTTTTGCGCCGAAAACGTTTTTAGCTGCATACATCATCAAAAGGGCGGCTGAGCGTTGGTAGATCATATGCCCCTGCCTACCGTTTATATCAATCGGCTTGATTTCGCAGTCTTCATATACCGCATCCGTCAGCTCTGTCAGGGCGTTGTTGCATACGCAGCCAAGTACGCCACGCTCCATCGCGTCAGGCATAAGGTCTAGTATCTTTGTACCCGGTTGCGCTTGAATTTGGTTGTTGCCTAATTTGATCGTTATCATAAATGAACCCTCTTAATCTATATATAGAGGAATGTTCTCAGAGTAACTTCATGTGTAGTTATTTCAAAGTAATTCCTCTATTTTACTTATATATTTACCCACGCGTAATCAATATCCATATCACTCGGTTAAATTTTTATAATTCTGAAACAATTATCCTTACTCAGCTCCAATCAGCTCCACATTATACCCGGCTCGCTCCAGCAAATATATAATACTCCCCTCGCCGATAAAATGCGCCGCACCGACGACGAAGAACACGCTACGTGCTTCGGTCATGTACGTACGTGCCACTTCGGCCATACGCATATCTCGGTCGCGCAAAATGGTTTCATAATATTCCGTCATCAATTCTTCATCGAGGCCTTCCACTTCATACAGTAGCATACTTAAAAGCGTGCCGTAATCTCCCGCGGCCCATGCATCAAAAAGCGCGGCGATGCCTATCGCCATCTCTTCCGTATCCAACGCGCTTAAAAGCAAAGCGCGTTGAAGCTCCGGCGAAAAGTTTGCAAGCACCTCCATTTGTTCCCTCATTGATTCCACTTCTAAAACCGGCATACCTAAAGCCGATGCCTGCCGTATAAAAAATTCATCCAGCCCGTATTCAGCATGAAATCCAGCACGATACGCCGCAAGTACATTAAGCGCTGAAAACCACACAGGAAAGCGCGAGATCGGCAAAACCGCTGCAAGCGGAAGCCCCGCCGCGGCTAAAGCCGCTTCGTTTGCCTGCAAATGCGCCTGCATTCCGTTGAAAACATCCTGCCCGACAGTGCCGGCAATCGTTGTGCCTATTGGGTACATCATTAGTGATGTCATCGCCATAATGTCGCGCATACTAAGCTCGGCATGGGCGTTGACCTCCACGGCCAAATAATCGCTTGATAGGAACGCGGCCATTACATAATCCGGCAATGGATAAATATACGGCGCACCGACGTGGATTGATCCGAAAAGGTATATCATATTACCTTCAGGTGATGTAACGCGCCACATAAGCGGGGTAATACCGGATGGCTCTGCCTCATCAGCATAGACCCCGCCTATATAAGTTACCGTCTCTTCGGGGCGCGCGGCACACGCGCCGATGAAAGCAAAAAGCATCATTATGACTAACAAAGCCGCGGTTAATTTCATTTTCCTACTCATTTTAATCCTCCAGATATCCATTTTTATCGTTAAGTTCAGTTTCCCCAATTAGGCCGTTATAAAAATCCACAGCGGTTTTTTGCCGCTCTTTGGCCAGCTTTTTACCGCGTGCGGTGTAAAACCTATCGTAGATATGCTTGAGCTTAAAGTTATACTCATAGATAAAACCGTCAATACCGCCGCCTGTCTGCCCATCATACAATATTGTACGGGCTATACCCACCGCACCCGCGACTTCCAATTTATCCGCGTCAAAAAGAATTTTTGCCTCAATACTCGCCGGCTTATTATTTTTACGGTACCTATGTGTCGTTATACACGACCTTACGTGATTTGCCCGTTCCTCGCTCCAATTATGGTTTACGAGAAATTCATATGCCATCTCTGCCCCCACCTGCGCGTGGCATAGGCTACTGTCGGCGTACTGGCGCGGACGGCCTATATCATGCAGTAGGCAGGCGGCGATAAGGATATCCATATCAACACCGCCTTCGTGCCGCGCTATGTCCACCGCGTTGCCCAACACTCGGTACACGTGGTTGCAATCATGCGCGACATCGACCGGACATTCCAGCATAAACGCTTCTATAATGGCAAATTCGCTTTTTTTCATACAACGTTCCCTACATATATACGCGGCACCCTACGCCCTATCAAGCACAACACCTCATAGTTTATAGTACCCATAAGAGCGGCAATTTCCTCCACCGTTATCTCATCCGCACCTTGTTTCCCTATGATAACAACCTCATCGCCGACACATACGCCGCCGTTTACATCTGTAATGTCCACCATCATCTGATCCATACAAATACGGCCGATGACAGGGGCGCGATATCCGTTTACAAGAACATGCAGTTTGCCGCTTAATCCACGCGACACGCCGTCGGCGTAACCGATTGGCAAAGTCGCTATCTTCGTTTCCCTTTGAGTTATAAAAATTCCGCCGTAGCTCACCTTCGTGCCGACGGGTACGGTATTTACCCTATATATACGAGTTTTAAGCGATAATGCCTTTTTAAAATTCGCGCGTGTTTTTTCTACCGCTTCCGACGGGTAACATCCATATAAGGAAATACCGAGCCGTACCATATCGCAATACGCCGAAGGATACATAAGAGACGCCGCGGAGTTTGCCGCATGGAAGATAATGGGCCTGTCCAAAATAACCTTTGCTTCCGCTGCAACAGCTTTAAACCGCATTATCTGCATCTCCGTATATGTTCTATCCGCCTCGTCCGCGCATGCAAAATGCGTATAAATACCTACAATATTTACATTAGGCATTTCATCGATCCGCCTAACGGCATTATCCGCGTCGCCAAGGTTAAACCCGACGCGTGTCATACCCGTGTCGATTTTTATGTGTATATCGGCGGTTTTTCCGAGCTTACTTGCAACCGTTGAAACTTTTTCCGCATATACCAAGTCATAAACCGTTAATGTAACGCTGTTTAAGATGGCAAACCCTATATTTCCATCACCAACATGATTAAACACGAGAATAGGAGAGTTCACGTGTTTACGCAGTTCAATTGCCTCATCAAATGTAGCAACACCGAAATTGGCGCACCCCTCGGCGGCAAGGCGTTTAGCAAGTGCCGCCTCACCATGGCCATATGCCCACGCCTTAAGCACGCACATAACGGGTACACCCGTCAAATTTAGAATTTCGCGGTAATTATGGGCGATGGCATCTAGGTTTACCTCCGCCCACGTCCTATCTGTTGCCGTCATCATAAAACCTTCTTCTTTTGTGATATACTCGCTAAACCATAAAATGGTACGATAAGGTGCAATTACTGTAAGATTCAACTTGAAAACAAAGACCGTTTTCAAGTTAAGCAGCTATACTAACCTTATTATAGGTTTTTCGGGCTATTTTGTCAATAGTTACAAGGGTTTGCTACATACGCTTACCAGCCATTTTAAGAAGCATATCAAACCGCGCCTTATCCATTGGCGAAAGCGTTTCTGTGTATGCCTTTATCATCAGCTCACGTTCCTGCGGACTCGGTTCTTCATCCGCATTCTTGAAGTGTTCCGAAATTATCGAAATCGCTTCCATTATGGTCTTATTGGCGATCTTCTTTGCAAGATCAACAAGCATTGATTTTCTTTCGTTGGATAAACCCTCAAACTCCGGCTTGCTTAATAACGTTACGATATCCATAAAACCCTCCAATTATTTAAATGCGCTGAACATCTCCATCATCGTCATCATTGTTTTCATATTTTCCCCCATATGTGGCATAATGAGTTCCATAAGCGCTGCGCGCCGCCTTCCGTGATCCTTTTCACTGTTTACGCGGCTTACCGCCTCAGACATATCCTTTACGTATTCCATCAGCCTATAGATTTCCACAAGTTTTACGGCAACCAAAATAAATTTGCGCAAATCGGGCGCAAGACCTGCGGCGGCCGACTTTATCGTCGCCAACTCCGGTGTAGAAACAGTTCTTATTGCTTCGTTAAACATACAAAAACCCCTTTGTTAAGGCTATGTAGGACATGGTTCCAATTATTCGTTGACCCTACATTAATGTATACCATATTTCACTCAAAGCCACATAATACCTCCGTATCAGTGCAGCCAAACCGCAATCATACTATTACATCATAAGAAAAGTATTTCAGGGTCAAGTAAAAACGGTGATGTCAGAAATGCTTTACAGTATAAAAAACATGGGCTGGTCATAAATAAATCTGACACAGCCCATATTATAACGGGTAAAATTAGTGTAAATGAAGATATTACGGAGCTGCTACGGTTGTACCTCAAAGCGCACTACAGCGGTGATGTTGTTGCGCTGGCGGAGATTCGGCAATATCAGTTTAAAACTATTTGAAGATTTTAACAAAAAGTTATAAAACATCATCCGAACAAATTTTTCAACCCTGCAATTAATGAATTAAAGCTATTTGACGTATTGTTTTCTATGGATAGATATTTGCCTATTGCGCGAGATCCCAAACTTTTCTGATATGTACCGCTGGTTATTTTCAATAACTCGTCCGATACATTTTCTATATTATCTGGTATACGGTATCTTGCTTTTTTAGCGAATTTAGCAAGGCTATTATTTGAAAAGCCTAAGCCTATTTCAACAGCTGCCAAGTCTCCGAAATAATAACTCTCAAGCTCTCTACATGCAATTCTTACTAAAACCCCTTTTTTGCCTGTTTTATCACATAAATTGGTTAAATTATTTTTTATCGACACACAGTCTCCCGAATCTTGATCGCGAAGCACTAAGAACAAAGAATCCAGCTTCTGCCAATACATAATCTTTTTCACAAGTTGCTTTTCAAGGTCTTGCTTTCCTTCAAATACAATAAAATGAGTGTTAATGTTAGGTAATAACCGTGGCAAAACCCCCTCTAACATGTAACGAGCAGAAGGTTCTTCAACTAGACAAACAAGTGTTTTCATTTCGGATCAACACCTCCAAAAAACCCTTGTTTCCAAAGATAACCCATTTTATCCCCGACTTCCATGTATGCTTTGATTTGTTTATCATTTTTTGCAGGTTTTATATCCGTATATCCATTTCTTTTCTCAAGCCAAAACACTTCTTCTAATTTTATAGCGTTTAAGAAATCAGGGCTGTGTGTTGAAACAAAAACCTGCCCACCCCGATTAGCATAAGCACGAAATTCTTCTGCCAATTCATAAAGCACTGATTGATACAGCTGATTTTCCGGTTCTTCAACACATAAAAGCGGGAAAGGATTAGGATCATACAACAAAACTAAATATGCTAACATTTTCATTGTTCCGTCAGAAACGAAGCGAGATAAAAAATAATCACCAAATTCTTCATCTTTAAATCTAAGTACAACTCTACCTTCATCATTTGTATCTGCTTTTACATCAACAACACCCGGCACACGCGCTTTCATTATGGATACTATTTTATCAAAAACATCTTTGTGGTTCTGATATAAATATTGAACAACATTGCTCAGATTTTCGCCGTGTTGCGACAAATGCTCGGCGTATCCAGCATCTCGTTCTTGACGTGCACGGTTTATATGAAAATCGGATATATGCCAATTCTCTATAAGTTCACCTAAAGCTACTGCGGCGGGAAATCTATTGTTAATAGCCAATCCCCTAACTGCAAGTATATCTGGAGCTTTCAAAGTTTGCTCTTCCCGCTTTAAATCTTTTTCTTCCATTACTTTATCTAATTCATTTATAACCGCTTTTCCTGTCCCATTAGAAAAATCTAAAAAATGCCATGCATTGCCAGCTGTACCGCGTCTATAGCGAAGAACTTCTCTTTCAACGGTAATACGCCCTACATTATTTTTATTTATATGCAATAAATATGTGATAAGTGGAGACCCCTTCTTAGCCTCGCGTCGAAACTTCAATTCAATCTCAATAGGACCTGAAGAACCTCTGCTTAGCACTTCATCAATACCTCGTGACCCTCCAAATTTTGCCAATGCAGAAGTAACATTGCCATTCAATGCTTCTTTTAAAAAACCAAAGACACTAAAAAGCGTACTCTTTCCCGTCCCATTAGCACCAACCAATACGCAAAAATTAGGAATATCACGCATTTCAACATCTCTGAATGTTTTGAAGTTCTTTAATCTGATTGATTCGATTTTCATTAATATTCACCTCAAAATTTATTGTTGACAATTAACTTAAATCCTAAATCCTAGCCCCCTGCTCTTGCACTTTGCACAACTCCTGGTACACGCCAGGCACGGCCACAAGTTTTTCATGCGTTCCGCGTTGTACGATGCGGCCTTCTTCCAGTACAAGGATTAGGTCGGCGTTTCTTATCGTAGACAGGCGGTGCGCTATGGCTAGGACAGTGCGCGAACCGCTTAGACTATGTATGGCTCGTTGTATTTGCGCTTCTGTCTGCATATCTACGGATGCCGTAGCCTCGTCTAAAATAAGTATCGGCGCGTCACGGAGGACGGCGCGCGCAATGGCTACACGCTGTTTCTGCCCGCCAGACAGGCGCAGTCCGCGTTCCCCAACCTCTGTGTTATATTTATCGGGCATTTCCATTATGTCATCGTAGATACCCGCAACCTTTGATGCTTCAACAATATCACTCTCCGTCGCACCGGGCTTAGCGTATGCAATATTTGCGGCGATAGTGCCATTAAAAAGGAATGTGTCTTGCAAGACCATAGAAATACGGCTACGCAGGCTGTTTTGCTTTATTCCGCGCAAGTCATGCCCGTCCACAAAAACCGCGCCCTCCGTCGGGTCATAGAAACGTGCTGCCAACTGTATCATCGTCGTCTTGCCTACACCCGTCGGCCCAACAAGGGCTATCATCTGCCCAGGTTTTGCCTCAAACGATACATCATTAAGCACCGGCACACCGTCTATATAGTTAAAGCTCACGTTCCTAAATTCAATATGACCTTTGATTTCCGGCAAATCCTCGGCATCCGGCGCGTCTTTTATCTCGCTTTCATAATCCATAACTTCCAATACACGCTCCGTACCTGCAAATGCGTTCTGCGCTCCCTCCACAAGATTTGCAAGCCCTGTAAGCGGACCGTAGAACATACCGAGATAGAGCAGGAAGAAAACCATATCTTCCAATCCCAACCCGCGCGTATACGCCATCCAGCCGCCAAATCCGACGACGATGACCGTACCCAGCGACGTAAGAAACTCGACGGACGGGTGGAACACGGCGGAGTATTTTAATGCGCGAAGCATATATACCGTTACATCGTTTGCCTTGCCGAACACATTTTTGCTTTCCTTCTCCTGCTGGCAGAAGGCTTGAATCTCCTGCACACCGCTGAAATTATCCTGCAGCTGCGAATTAAGCGCTCCCAAGGATTTCTGCATCTTGCGGAACATCGGGCGCACCTTCTTCATCAGTATCCACGCAGAGATTAGGATAAACGGTATGGGTATCGCCGTCATCAGCGCAAGCTGCGCGTCTCTCATAACAAGTATGATCGTAACGGCAATCAACATCAGCGAGTTTGTAATGGTTTCGGGGATGATATGAGCATAAAGCAGCTCAAATGTACCCGTATCGTTGACTACGCGCGACATAAGGTCACCAGTTTGCTTATCGTGGAAAAAGCGCATGGAATAGCTTTGGATGCGGTCGTATACCCTAACTCGCATATCCTCCACCAGCCGCCAGGCGGCCACGTGCGGTATGTAGCTAGCCATAAAGCGCAGAATAATGCGCCCGACGTACAGGGCGAGCAAGATGAGGGCGAGCCGCATAGCCTCGCTGACGCCATAACTGTCGATACCGCCTTCAACGATGCCGGTAATTTGCGATAAATAGCGAGGTGCCATTAAGTTGACAGCAAGCAGCGCAAGCGTTGCTAACCCGCCAAGGATGAGCAAGCCTTTGTAACGCTTGGCCTCACCCGCAATTCTCCATAAAAGTTTCATGTTACACTCCTTGGTTTTGTTTTTAATCGTTAAATTCTTTATTATACTTTGCCAGCACGCACCGCTCAAACGTCATTGCGGGCTAGTGGGAGTTATACTAGTCCGCAATTAAATCCACTCTAAGTTCGCGCAAACGACGTACATTTCATTCAAGCTGTTTGCGCTCACTAAGAGGGATTTTAATTGCGGATACGTATTAGGGTGCAATGCTTAGCGCGTCGCAGACATCTTAGCGCGTCGCAGACATCTTTCCGCGCCCTTATTCCCATTTGACCCGCAATCTCTTGGTAGCGGCATCGTATTACAACCGCAGCTCCATAAAAACGTCATGTTCGTCCAACATTTCGTATTTAAACCCGGCAAAACACGGCACATTTTCATTTAATACGCAGAAATTTAGGTATTTATATCCAAGATTGTCACCAACGGCCAGTATCTCGCTAATCAACCCCTGCGTAAGTTCACCCCAGCAGGCAACGGACGCGGCTTCCGCAGGCATATATGCGCCGATATTTACATACGCGTTACCTATTTTATACGACGCAACCGTCCTACCATCAAATTCGTGCCTCGCGTTAAAAACCTTCCACATATGCGCCGATGAATGCTGCCATAAACCAGAAACAAGCGGCAGGTTCTTTACGACGCTAGATGGCACTTTATCAATACAAACATTATTATTACTTATTACCGTTGTTGCGATTTTTAATGTCGAATTACTGTCTTTAGTCTGAATAAAACCATTTTTCCGGTAAAAATCAATAGAGCCGCTCTCTAAATTTGGCATCGTACGTATGAATGCACAGTTATTATCTTTAGCGTACGCTATACCCGCATCCACCAGTTTCCGGCCAATACCCATCTTTTGGTAATCCTCATGCACCTGCATCATGCCGAGGTAAAGAAAGCGTTGCGCTGTGTCATCCGTAATAACCCATTCAGTATGGCCGACAATTTTACCATCCAATTCAGCCACTTGGATAAAAAATCCATTATAAAGACTTGTTACCGTGGAAGCTAAACATGCTTCGTTTGACCCCCAGTGGTCATCACTGCCGTGCGTTTCGCGTATGCCTTGTATATCCACATTAACATCAACTTCACGTATAGTTACATCCATAATCATATCTCCAATATCGGCAGTTCAAAAATATCTTTTATAAATAGTTGATATTTATGTGCAAAATGTAGTATCATTATATCACAATATATATAATTATCAAGTATAAGTGAGGATATCACATGAAAAAAATAATATTAACTGGCGGCGGCACGGCTGGGCATGTTATGCCAAACCTTGCGCTTTTGCCTTATTTAAAAGAACGGGGTTTTGAGGTTTTCTACATCGGCGCGGAAAAAAGCATAGAACAGGAACTTGCGGAAAAACACGGTATACCGTTTCACTCAATACGAACGGGTAAAATGCGGCGTGATAAAATACTGTCGGTAAAGAACTTTAAGGATGCATTCGGTTTTGTCGGCGGCATTAGAGACGCTAAAGATATCATAAAAAAAATCCGCCCAGACGTTATCTTCTCTAAAGGCGGTTTCGTCGGGTTACCCGTGGCCATGGCTGCGCGCAGGTGCCGCGTACCTCTTATCCTGCACGAGTCCGACCTTACGTCCGGCTTAGCAAACCGTCTGTCTATACGGTACGCAAAAAGGATTTGCGTATCCTTCCCTGAAACGCTAAAAGAACTGCCCGCAGAAAAAGCCGTGTTTACGGGAAACCCCATAAGGCAGGAACTTTATAAAGGCGATACATCCAAAGCACGCAAACTATGCGGCTTTGCAGACAACAAACCGATTGCTCTTATTATGGGCGGAAGCTCCGGTTCGGAACTCCTAAACAACGTTGTTTTGGAGGCTCTGCCATTGCTTCTGCCTAAGTTCAACATTATCCACCTTGCAGGAAAGGGTAAGCTTGGCGGCGCGCAGCTTAAATATGGCTACAAGGCCTTTGAGTTTTTAACGGACGAAATGCCAGATATGCTGGCGGCGGCCGATATCATCGTATCACGCGCGGGAGCAAACGCCATAAACGAGTTCCTTGCCCTTCGCAAGCCCGCTCTTCTCATTCCCCTTGCCCGCGCCACACGGGGCGACCAGATAGACAACGCCAAATCCTTCGCCGCACGCGGTTTTGCGAAAATCCTCAGTGAAGCAGACTTAAATGTCGATACCCTCACCAATGAAATAGAAATTTTGTTTGCCGAAAAAGATAAATATGTCAGCAATATGATAAACTCACCGCTTTTTGACACAAACAACGAAGTTATGGAAATTATTTTAAGCGTTGTAACATGCGCCTCAGCGGCAAATTAAATTAACTCGGCGCAGCTCCCGACGCCTAACCCCAGAAGGATAGCTACGACGCTGATTTTGTTCGCAAGCATCACCATCAACTCGGCCTCTGCCGGATTTTTTGC
The DNA here is from genome assembly GCA_009785555.1 of Defluviitaleaceae bacterium. Classification (GTDB taxonomy): domain Bacteria; phylum Bacillota; class Clostridia; order Lachnospirales; family WRAX01; genus WQWB01. The sequence continues at coordinate 66,489 of WQWB01000003.1, forward strand.
GTACATATCAGACAAATCACCAAGCGCCGCACCCTCTTCCCTAAGTGCCCATGTAACGCCGTGCGTAAAGGCTACGGATGTGTCAACCTGCGTATCCTTTATTTGGTAATCACTACCCAAATGCTTTTTGTGGAGATTACCAAATAACCCACTGTTCTTACGGCAAATTTCCGCCGCCTGCAGCAGGTTTTTACGTTGGATTTGAGTTCTGCAGTTTACCGCCAAATGTTCGTAAAATAGTGCGGAATTTCTTTCATTCTGCACAAACGACGCAAGTAAGGATGAATCCATCGCAGGTATAGGCGGTTGCTGGGGCTGGTGCGCCCCGGCATGCGCCGCTTGCGTGCCTGCATTGCCTATGCCTCCAAAGTTTGGATTTGGTGACGGCGCAGACGGCGGCGGATTATTTGCGTTATCAGGCATCATACCTCGACCCATCAAAGATTCAACCGGTTCAAACGTGATCCCCATTTCTTCTGGCGTAGCCAAACGTTGGCCGTTATTTTGGCTTTGAGCTTGCCCCTGCCCGTGATGGCTGTGCGGCGCGCCGCGATTCGCCCCCATACCCATATTCGGCGGCATACCCCTTGCCCCCATATTCATACCTTGCATCATGCCGTTGTTTTGCATCTGATGCGGGTTCATGCCCATCTGCGGCATCATACCGCGGTTCATATTCATATTTCTGCCGCCGCGTCCTCTGTTGCCGAAATTTCCTCTATTTCCATATCCTGCCATCATTCACCTTTACCTCCAATAATATACGTATATCTATTAAGGTATTCAAAATGACGGTATGGTGTTAAAACTTTATACCTATATCGGCTTTAGCAAGGCTAGGCTGCAGCGCGAGGTTCAGCGCGTCGGAAATTATGTGCGAAAGCCTGTCTATGACGGAATCGACGTCCTTCGGCGTAACAAACATTGCGCCAACGTACGGATCCAACAAGCGTTTTATCATGCCGTACCTTTCCCCTTCGCTAAGGCTTTCGAGCATTTCATAAAATGCAGAACCTTCCACGCACTCATTTTTCATGTCAGAGAGCATAAGGTTCATTGTATCGTTCACAAGCGTCGCCGCGTCCACCACCGTCGGAACGCCGCAGGCAACCACCGGCACTCCAAGCGTTTCCATGCTAAGGGCCGTGCGCCCAACGCCCATACCCGAGCCAGGCGAAAGCCCCGTATCCGAAAACTGTATTGTGGAGTTTACCCTCCTTGCGTTCCTTGCGGCAAGGGCATCTATGGCGATAACAACGTCGGGCTTTACATGTTCCACGAGGCCTTTAACTATCTCACC
>WQWB01000004.1 GCA_009785555.1 Defluviitaleaceae bacterium
CTGGTCCCCATACCGCTACGTGCGTTACGTGCGTTGTTGATGCTACTATCGCCGGTGTCCAGCCTGTTATTATCCATCCTGGCTGTACCCACGTTACGCCTGCTGCCGTCGGTGCGTAACCTGAATCGAAATATTCGTTCACACTCGTGTTGCCGAATGTATTATCTACGAATACCGCTGTAAGTTGGCTAGCTTCATATTCGAATTCAATCACAAAACGATAAAGATTCCTGTATGTAGTGGCGTCATCAAATCTTCTAAGATAAATCGTCGCTTTATAGGTTTCGCCATCTACAAAGGGGAAAGTATTTGAGAGAACTAAAGGTAAACCGATATTATCATAAAGTAACCAGCTGTTTTCGCCAGTAAACATAACACGGGTTGAATTTATAAACTCCGAACCCGCTACATTGGCAAAGTTTAACCAGTTTCCTTCTACCCCTACTATCTCCGCCCAAATTTCAAGTTGACCTTCAGGATAGGTATGTGCTTGAGCTCTGACCCTGTTTGGCGTACGGAGTGTATGTGCACCGTTTACTTCAACAGCATTGAAGTCAATGGTACCCAGCAAACCATCCACCGGATTTCCGCCATCCAATGTAATACGGACATACGTAGCTTCAAGTCTTACATAGATATCATCGTCTTCCCATGCAAACTCAGCTTCAAAAGGCTCTACTACTAAAGTGAACCTAGCAGCGGAATCCAGATATGGGTTAAGTCCGGCAGACGCCATCCATTCGTTTCCGACTGCATAACTCCAAATATCCGGTTGCCCTGCGGGAAAGGTATTCCAGTTGTAATGTCTAAACCATCCCACAAACACACTATCATAAAACTCCCCTACCGCACTGCCGCGAGGAAGTGAGACAGTGTCTCCAACAGAAATTTCGATATCGGGTAATATATATTGACGCCATAATTCCGCCCCGTTACCCGGATCTATATGTCTTCTAGTCATTTGAATTTCAAATGACCCATCGCGCGCAGGTACGACTCCTACATAACCGTCATAAGCGGTTCCGTAAAGATCATCCTCAATGATTTCATCATTGTCGCCGTTGTCGTTGGCTTCATAGATCAATTCGTCTTCATAATTGATCTCATCAAGCAACTCATCTTCGTAATTGGTTTCATAAACCAATTCATCTTCTACATCGGCTTCATCATATAACACTTCTTCGTTATAGATTTCGCCTTCCTCTAAATAAACGTACTCTTCTACTTGGTAATCGTAGTTGTCTTCTGCGTCAGCAGCCGTTAAGTGCATAGGCACGCTGCCAAACAGAAGAGCTACTGTTAGAAGAAAAGCCGTAATTCTTTTAAGTTTAATCTTAGTTAAAATATTCAAGCTAAGTAAACTCCTTTCATGTTGTTTTAATATTGTGTTGATTTTTGTACGCGAATGCGTAGTGTGGAAATAGTTTTACATGCCGTAAAATAAGCGACAATATTTAAAACTATTTTGGGAACCTAGCCAATCAACAAAATCCGTTTGGTGTTTTTTGGCAAATTTTGTTTGTTTGTTTCTTTATTAACAAACATTTGTGCATATGCTATCAAGCATCACCCCTTTAATATATAACTAATTAATGTTTTTATATAATTAAATCAAATGCAATCGGTCGCTATCATATAGTCCAACATTTGACAGAATTTACTTAACTTTATATATTAGATTCATGCGTTGTGCATAAATCCGTCCGCTGCTCCAAACACTTTATAGAATAACAAACTTTTTGCTATATGTCAAATATAAAACCTGCATAAAAAGTAAAAAAGTGTAAACTTTATTTGATATATTCCGCAAGTTTATGTTGCATACAGTAATTGGCATAAATAAATCTCCAAAAACCATTTTCTATAAAAACACTAACAATAACGAAGGCAGTTATTATAAATAAAACATTGACAACCACAAAGACAAACATAAGTATGCTTATAAAATTTCTAATGTATAGTACCATGTTTTTTGGTTTATGTCAATCTGTTTTTATGTATGCTTCTTGTAAAATTAAAAACTCAAAAGGGGTTAGTCGCTTGCCGCTTACATTATGAAATTTTACCAAACATTTTTTACAAATATGCTTGACAAGGGTTCCGTATCTGTGGTATATTTGCAGGTAGCGAAATGCGTTTTTTTTATTGTAAAAACGTAAACAATATTATTTGAGGTGGAACATATGAGGACATTAATCACACTGGCATGCCAGGATTGCAAGCGCAGAAACTACAACTCTACTAAGGAAAAGAAAACGCATCCGGACAGGATGGAGTTTAAAAAGTATTGCAAATTTTGCAAAAAGCATACCGCTCATAGAGAAACAAGGTAGGGGGTAAAATGGACGAAAACAACAAAAAAACAAAAAAAGACGACAGACCCCCATTGGGTGAGCGTTTTAAAACCCGCGTTAAGGACACATATGCGGAATTTAAGAAAATTATCTGGCCTGATAAAAAGACATTGATTAAGCATACGGCCAACGTGATAATTGTATGCGCCATTATCGGCGCGGTAATTTTTGTTATGGATTTTGTCTTTACTACCGGGTATGATGGGTTTACCAACCTTTTTGCAAGCGAAACTGCCGAAGTAACGCAGGATGATCCATTTGACTGGTCTGACTTTGAAAGCCAACTCCTTGGTAACGACAATAATCATAATGAAGATTATAGTTACGAAAACGGCTTTACAGACGATGCGGATATTGCTGATGATTATGATTCCTCCTATGAAAACAATGAGAATATTATAGAAGACATCGTATCTGACGAAGAAGATGAAGTTGCAATAAACGGCGAAGAACCCTACGAGGAATAGCCCGCATGAAGAATATTAACATGACAGAGGTTACGCCGGACAAGACCGACCAGGTGTTGTGGTATGTTGTGCATACCTACAGCGGCTATGAAAACAAAGTTAAGGCGAATATTGAAAAGCTCGTCGAAAACCGAGGGATGCAGGACCAGATTTTAGAAGTCCTAGTTCCTGTTTTTGATGAGACGGAAACGAAAAACGGCCAAAAGAAAACGGTTAGCCGCAAAATCTTCCCGGGTTACGTGCTTGTAAACATGGAAATGAACGATGAGACATGGTATGTCGTACGCAACACGCGCGGCGTTACCTCCTTCGTCGGCCCTGGCAGCAAGCCCGTCCCCCTTACTGAAGACGAGATCAAGAACATGGGCGTTCTACCTGAACACATGACCGAAGAGAAGGTAGACCTAACCGTTGGTGAAAGCGTTAAGATTATCGACGGCCCGTTCGGTAGCAATATCGGCATTATCAGGGAAATCAACATTTCTAAGCGTATGCTTACCGTCTCCCTCTCCCTTTTCGGGCGTGAAACGCCGGTTGAACTTGACTTTAACCAGATTGAAAAAATCGTACACTGATCAACCTTTTATAAACAAGAGCGGCGGCAAACCCTGTCAACATACCTGCCGCCGCTCCTGTTATTGTAAGTATAGGCAGAAACCTAAACATTTCAATATTTTCCACAATAACAGCTGCAATCATTATTTGCCCGATATTATGGGCAACCGCACCGGCCACGCTAACACCAATTATGGTCGGTTTTTTTGTGCTTTTCAGAGCTATCATAACAGCATAGGCAAAAAAACCACCGCTAAGGCCGTATATTATCCCCGAGATGCCGCTAAATAGCGCACCAGCAATTAATACGCGGCTTAACATTACCCAAAAACCGACCTTCGTACCAAGCAAATAAAGGCTTAGCAAAGTAACAATGTTTGCCAGGCCAAGTTTTACGCCCGGCACAGGCAGAGCGAGTGGGATAAACCGCTCCACCCACGCAAGTGCCAATGCCAATGCCGTTAAGATACCTAAATATGCGACTTTTCTAGCTTGGTCCAAAAACATTAAGGATATCCACGCAAACCCCACCCATTTTTCGTAATATTTCCGCCACCTGTGCCCTAACTTCTGGGCGGCGGAACTTATCCATCTGCACGAAGAAACCGTCCTGCAGTTTCCAAATTTCATCTTTATAATCCTGCATCTGTTTATAATGCGGCAATAGCTTCGCGGCCATGGTTATATCAGGATACTTCTCCGCCGTTTCCTTAATAAAATCATACGCGGTGCTGGTGCAGACGCAGCAATACGGCGCGCCATGCAGATTCCACCATATACCACTAAGCTCTTCGTCTGCCTTATCAGCAAAATATTCCTCAGTAACAAGGGTGTCCGCCCAAATATCAAACGCCGCCTTACCAAAGGCGTATTTTCCGCCGTAATGCCCCTCAAAAACAGGCAATGTTAAATAAGTCGGAATAGATTCAAGCGCAGATTTATGCAGTTGACGTTTATCTATATTTATAAGCATTGTGCCAACGAAGAACAATCCGTTAGTAGTGTCCAACCCATTTGTTATTGCGGTATAACCGTGTTCATCAATAGAGCCTGAGGGCATACGATCTTCGCCGGGGTAAAGGTTGACATATAGAATATCATTCTCGTCATATCCGCCTATGAGGCTAGCCTCCGGCAAAAAGTTCCAATGGTTGCCATCTCCTAATTCCACATTACCCATCCCCCACGCTAATACGGGTAACCCTTTATCTACAGAAGCTTTGATTGCGTTCATAACCGCGCGGAACTCTTTCTTTATTTGGCTGTTAGAGATGTAGATGCAGTCATAGCCGAAGGCAGCATACGCCTTCTTAACCACATGCGGCATGAAGAAGTAATTCGTTACGCCACTGTCGCACTGCACACCACCGGGGTTACCCTTATCGGCAGCGTAGAGGTATGTAAAGTTATCACCGGTAAAATTAGCATAAAAATTAAAATTTTCAATATCCGATCCCAAAATGTGTCCGACTGAAAAATTTCCTGCACAGAGAAAATAATTCATCCAAGGTTCAATTCTGCGGTAATTATGTATCTTATTGCTTGTGCGCGTAGGTTCTACCCCAGCGAACAGATCACCGATCGAATCCGACTCCATAGCGGCGTGCTACCCAGATGTTAAAATTTCCAAGCTGTTTGACATGTTAAATCCCCCTTGAATCATAATATTGATGGATAATGGGTGGAAATATTTGAGCATACTCAAATGCTTCCGTACATCGGAGGGGTTAATGCCGTGGAACCTGGAAAAAGCCCTGGAAAAACTTTCCTGCGTATCGTACTGATATTTCATCGCCACGTCGATTATCCGGGTTTTAGGGTGCAGAAGTTCTTGCCCTGCCAAGCTCATTCGCCTGTTGCGGATATAATCGCCAATCGTTATCCCCGTAACCAAATGGAAAACGCGCTGGAAATTACCGCTTGCCGCATACACTTTGCCCGCGACGTCACCAACGCTTATATCCTGTGTAAGTCGGCTCTCCATATAATTGATAGCCTTTATTAGGCTTTGTATCCAATCCATGGTTTATAACCTCCCCTCCATTATAGAATATCATCTCAGGAACATAAAGTCATGCCAAAAAATGCTTACGATTGCACACTCGCTAAGCCATAAAATAGTCCGATAAGGTGCAATTACTGTAAGGTTCAACTTGAAAACAAAGACCGTTTTCAAGTTGAATAGCTATACAATTTATCTTGTTACCGCGTCAATTTCCCTAATAGCACCTCCAATAACCTCCACAACAACGCGGTGTGGCAAGCAGACAATAATCTCCCCTGCCCTGCCAATACCTCTATGCCGCGCGCAGACACCGCTTGGGCAGTTTGCTTCATACATCCTAACCATTCCGTTTTCTATGATAATTATATTGACATGTCCATTATCGTAGACTTCGTATCTTACATTTTCAAAAAGAGAAAAATATGCCATATTACCATTTTGTGAAATACGGACAAAAGCCGCCTGATCCGCGTTGTTTACGGCAAAAACCGCATAAACAAACACCGCGATACCCAAGGCGGCAATAAGTATTAATATATCGTACTTATTTATCCAAGACTTTTTCAATTACTTTTCCATATAGCTCAATATATTTAAGTGCCGAACTACGCCAGCTGTTGTCCGCGTTCATGGCATTTGTTACGGCCGCTTTCATTTGCTTTTTATCTCCATATACCTCTAACGCGTCGTTTATGGCCCACATAAGCCCGCTTGCAAGGTAGTCATCAAATAAAAAGCCTGTCCCTTCCTTCGTTTCGGTGTTAAAATGCATAATCGTATCCGCCAGACCGCCGGTTTTGCGCGCAATCGGAAGAGCGCCGTATCGCATGGCTATCAACTGCCCCAAACCACACGGCTCAAATAATGACGGCATAAGAAAAAAGTCCGACGCGGCGTACATTTTATGCGCCAAAACCTCGCTAAAACCCATATAGATATGCAGTTTTTCCGGGTATTTATTGCGGTAATAATTAAACATCTGCTCGTACCGCCCGTCACCCTGGCCAAGCACAACGAGCTGGACATTTTTCCCAAAAAACTCATCCAGCACTATAGATAAAATATCAAATCCTTTTTGATCCGCAAGACGGGAAATAATAGCGAACATTGGGATATCAGCATTCTGCGGCAACCCAAACTCACTTTGTAAAGCAAGCTTATTTACCGTTTTACCGGCTATATTTTTTGCATTATAATTTTCCGTAAGGTGGTTAACCGTTTCCGGGTTATATTTATCATAGTCTATACCATTTGTTATACCATGCAGATCTGATATACGCGAGCGTATCACCCCATCCATAGAAAAACCGTAAGCTGCCGTCGTGATCTCATGCGCGTAAGTATCACTAACTGTGGAAACCGCGCTACTATGGGCAATACCAGCCTTTAAATAGCTGGTATTATTATAAAACTCTAATCCGTTAACATTGAAATAATCGTCATTAAGGTCTATGTCAGACAAAATATTTCCAGGAAAAACACCTTGATATTGCAAATTGTGGATGGTAAACAGGGATTGAGTGTTTTTATAGAATGTATAACCCGACAATTTATCCCTAAGATATACCGATGCAAGACCGGTTTGCCAATCATTGGTGTGGATTATATGTGGCTGAAAATCCACTACCCCTGCAAGTTCCACCGCTGCCTTGGAAAAGAACGCAAAGCGCTCATGGTCGTCTCCAAAGCCATAGTAGCCGTCTCGGTCAAAATAATAATCATTTCCGATGAAATAAGTTGTAACCCCGTCGTACTCCAATTGATATATACCGACATTTTGCGTGCGCCAGCCTAACTTTGTATCAAATGACTTTCTATACGATAAACCGTCTAATAATTTATGTGGGATATTTCGGTATTTCGGCGTTACGACGCGGCAATCAACCCCGCTCCGTACAAGCGCTTTCGGCAACGCCGCAGCAACATCCCCCAAACCGCCGGACTGGGAAAACGGCGCAACCTCCGCAGAGATGAATAATATCCTTAACTTTTCATTTATCATCAGAAACTCCTCGTAATTTTAGATAAAACCAACTATATCTCCCGCCGCCCGTCGTACGCGCGCGCAAGCGTAACCTCGTCCGCATATTCCAGGTCACCTCCAACAGGTACGCCGTGTGCGATGCGAGTAACTTTTATACCAAGAGGCTTAATTAAACGGCTTAAATACAATGCCGTTGCGTCACCCTCAATATTAGGATTTGTGGCGATAATGATTTCCTCAACCTCTGTATCCCCCAACCGCGCCAAAAGCTCCTTCACTTTTAACTCCGACGGCCCTATACCCGCAAGCGGAGAGATTGCGCCATGTAGGATGTGGTAAAACCCTTTAAATTCACGGGTTTTTTCATACGCAACCATCGCGCGCGGATCCTCAACGACCATAATTTTCGTAAAATCGCGGTTATCGTTATCGCATACTTGGCAAGGCGATACGTCCGTAAGGTTTTGGCAAACCTCGCAATATAGTATCTTATCCCTCGCTTCCGTAATTGCGGACGCAAGGGAAAAAGCCCGTTCTTTAGGCAGATTTACGATGTGAAAGGCCATACGCTGCGCAGACTTTGCGCCGATGCCTGGCAGGCGTGCAAGTTCCTCAATCAGGCGCGAAATAATTTCCCCGTAATAGTTCATCCGCTAAAACGGCAGGTTAAGGCCGCCGGTGATTTTGCCCATCTCGCCTTGGTACATATCATCCGCCGCGCGTACGGCTTCGTTGACGGCGGTCAACACAAGGTCTTGAAGCATTTCAATATCGTCTGGGTCAACAACGTCTGGACTGATGGTTATGTTAAGAAGCTCTTTTTTTCCATTAATCGTAATCTTCACCGCACCGCCGCCGCTGGATATATCTAGCGTTCTCTCTTCAAGCGCGGCTTGGGTTTCCTCCATTTGCTGCTGCATTTTCTGTGCCTGTTTCATGAGCTGGTTCATCCCGCCGCCACCCATATTAGGCATACCCGTAAATGGTTTTTTGCTTGGCATATTTTACCTCCGTTATAATTATTGTCATTTCTTTTGTAAAAAGTTCAAAATATCCGTCGCCGTAGTATTTTGTGCCACCGCCTGGTTTTGCTGGTTGGCTTGCGTAAGTTGAGAAGTGCTTGCCTGCCCATCCGTGCGTCGCGTGCATAGGCCGATGAGTGCCGCCTCCAATAAAATCCGCGCGTTACCCGTGTGGCGTAATTTGGGGATAATTTCACTTATCGTATAGATATACCGCGTCAATGCACGCGGATCAACCCCCGCAATCGAGTTGCGCAACGCCTCGACGTTCTCCTCAGACAAATCGAGAATACGCGCGGCGTGTTGCGACGAGGTAAGCGCAACCATACAATCCCTCAGATACGCCAAAAAATCCGCCGTAAACTGGTGTACATCCTTACCGCTCGCCATAAAGCCCTCTATCGTATCAAAGATTTGGGGTAAATCGTGAACGGAGAGCGCCGTAGCCATATTTGCGAGCGCCGTTCTATCCACGGCACCCAAAAGCTCTGATATCTTTTCAAGCGTGATCTCTTCGTTAAAGTACACGGAAGCGCATTGATCCATGATCGACAAACAGTCACGCACCGACCCGTCCGCCACGCGTACGGCCAAGGCCAGCGCGTCGTCCGTACAATTGATATTTTCCTCAGCCAAATATCCTTTAACCTCGCTAAACAAAGTCTGTGAGGCGATCCGCTTAAAGTCAAACCGCTGGCAGCGCGAATGTATCGTAGCCGGTATCTTCTGCGGGTCGGTCGTTGCGAGAATAAAGATAACGCCGTCCGGCGGCTCCTCCAGTGTCTTTAAAAGCGCATTAAAAGCTGAAGCGCTGAGCATGTGCACTTCGTCTATTATATAGACTTTATACTTCCCCTCCGTCGGCGGGTATTTTACTGCCTCACGGATTTCGCGTATATTATCCACGCCGGTGTGCGACGCCGCATCCATCTCAATGATGTTGAGAGATTCGCCGCCGTTTATGGCTATGCAGGCGTTGCATACATTGCATGCCTCACCCTCGGCTGGCGTTTCACAGTTCACGGCTTTGGCAAGGATAAGTGCTGTCGTCGTCTTCCCCGTACCGCGTGTGCCGCAAAAAAGGTACGCGTGCGACATTTTGCCAGTAATTATTTGGTTTCGTAAGGTCCTAACGATTATGTCCTGACCAAAGACATCCGTAAAGCGGCGCGGACGCAGTTTTCTATACAATGCTGTATACATTTACCAATCCAGTCATACCTTTCTTTAAAATGCGGCATTTCTTTATTGCAAGTATAACATATAAACAAAAAAAATTCCAGTAAAATTTCATATCTAGGAAGGCATAAGCCTAGCCTCTCCACTTAACATTCCGTAATTTAACCTGTCAAACCGTTTGCCTCTGAAATAGACCGCTTTACGTTCCGTTCCCTCTAAAACAAAACCCAATTGCTCAAGACATTTTTGTGCTGATAAATTTATTTCAAGGGTTTGCGCCGCCACCCGTTCTAACCCTATGTGATTAAATGCATAACCCAGAATCAATCGCATCGCTTGCTTTCCATATCCTTTGTTACGGTTTTCATATTTTGCAATCCCCATGCCGATAGAGCATGAACGGTTTACATGATCAACATCTTGTAAGGCTATATCGCCAATAACGGTTCCATCGTTCAAAAAAATACCAAGCCTAATATTTTTACCATGTTGCAGCTTTTGAATATCCTCAAACCATTCATCAGACTTTTCATGCGATTGCCCAATAAGGCATGTATCTGTTGCGTTTTCTACATCATATTCAAATTCTATATGTAATTTTTTGCAGTCCTCCCTTTCAAGAACTGCCAAATAAATATCCATACCTCGTATTTTAATCATTAAAATCTCCCTCTCAATAATTTCTGAATTAAGTCTCTACGGCCGGCCTGCATCAAAGCCTGTATAACCAGTTGCCTGTTTTTGGGGTTTTTATATTGGATAAGTGCACGCTGCATCGCCTTTTCATGTGCAGTGCGGGCTACATACACTTTTTCACCCGTTAATGGGTCAACGCCTGTATAGTACATGCAGGTTGCCACCGTGCCTGGTGTTGGGTAAAAGTCCTGCACCTGCTCCGGCGTAATACCTGATTCATGCAAATAAAGCGCCAGCTCTATCGCTTCATTTAGACCGCTGCCCGGATGGCCGGACATAAGGTAAGGCACAAGAAACTGCTTTTTACCTAACTTCCCATTCAACCTTTCATATCTTGCCTTAAACCTAACATACACGTCATTTGGCGGCTTCCCCATATGGCGCAAAACCCTATCACTCACATGCTCCGGCGCGACTTTTAATTGTCCACTGATGTGATGCTCCACAAGCTCCCGCATAAATTCTTCATTTTTATCCGCCATTATATAATCAAATCTAATACCACTGCGGATAAATACTTTTTTTATCTTCGGCAAACCACGCAACTTTCTTAAAAGATCCAAATATTCCTTATGGTCAACATCCAATTGCTTACAAGGTGACGGCGCAAGACAACGGCGTGACGTGCAATGTCCGTCAGTAACGGATTTTTTGCATGATGGCGAGCGGAAATTGGCCGTCGGCCCACCTACGTCGTGAATATAGCCTTTAAAATCATTCATTTCCGTTATTTCTAGCGCTTCTTTTATGATAGATTCATGCGAGCGTGACTCAACATGCCTGCCTTGATGGAATGTCAACGCGCAAAAAGCGCACCCACCAAAGCATCCGCGGCTTGAAATTATGCTGAAGCGCACCTCTTCCACCGACGGTACATCTTCGTACGTAGGATGCGGTTTGCGCACGTAGGACAAGCCGTACACGAAATCCATCTCCGCACGTGTAAGCGGTACAGCCGGCGGATTTTGCACGATATACGCAGTTCTGTAACGTTCGCATAAAACCTTTGCGGTTTGCCAGGACATGTTGTCATACTGTGTTTTAAAGCTTTTGGCGTAAATTGCCTTATCCGTTTTGATCCTAGCAAAATCTGGCAAAAAAAATGTATCTGTGGGAATTTTATCGGCATCGCCCGTTCGCCACACCGTACCATCCACATAATTAATGTCAGATACGTTGACGCCGGAAGAAAGCGCGTTTGCGATAGCCAGTATCTGCCGCTCACCCATGCCGTACACGCAGATATCCGCGCACGATTCAAGAAGCACAGATTCCCGCACGCTATTACTCCAATAATCGTAATGCCCAAGACGGCGCAAGCTTGCTTCCAATCCGCCGATGATTATAGGCACGTCACCATACAGCTGTCGTATCGCGGTGCAGTACGCCGTAACCGCCCTATCCGGCCGCCGTCCAGCCTTACTGGCTGGCGCGTAACTGTCTCTCGCACGTTTTTTAAGAGCTACTGTATAATTATTCACCATCGAGTCTACGCAACCGGACGAAACGAGGAAACCTAACCTGGGTTCAGAAAAAACACCCATCGCATCCGGCCTGTTCAAGTTTGGCCTGTCAATAATGCCCACACTAAAGCCGTTTACCCACAAAAGCTTGCCCAAAAGCGCCGGCGCGAAGGATGGATGGTCTACATAAGAATCCCCCGTAACAAATACGAAATCCGGCACTGCTTGCTCCATGCCCGACTCCGCTGCGGCTTTCTTAAACTCTTCCAACGATCGTGGAAGAAAGGTAGGCATTTGTCGTATATCGGTTATTATCTCTGTAAAATATATCATATAAGCAAAGTTATTCCTTTGTATAAAAAATTTCGGTTTTTTTGTCAGATAACACTTTACATTGGCCTGATTTTTTGTTATTATAGTCGAGCATTATATTTTTGCCGCCTATTTCAACTAAACACGCAAACCAGATTTAGTAAATACGTACTTAGTTACGTGTTCCTGCCTTGATTAGGCATCAAATTGTATTTTTCATTATAAATTACGTATGGGGGTTGCAACAAATTGGTACAGATATCAGAAGTTAATATCATTAGCGTAGACAAGAGCGAAGAAATTTGGGAAATAGAAGGTGAGATCATGTTTGAATCCGACCTATCTACCCCATTTTCTACCGCATATTATCCAGACGACGACGAATTTACCGACTTAACGATCGAAATGATCCCAGGCCGCTTCGACAATTCCTTACTTAAACAAATGATAGTAGATGCCGCCAACGAGTTTGAGGATTAGGCAATAAATATTGTTCAATAAATTAGAGCTTGGAGCATTTTCAAATCCAAGCTCTATTTTTGTTTATCTTTGGAATATCCGCAAGATATCATTATAGGCGATAAAAATCGTCAGAAGCATCAACGCGCCGAATCCGATGAGGTGGACGATGCCCTCCTTTTCCGGCGGTAATGGTTTACGGCGTATCCCCTCAATAGTTAGGAACACCAACTTACCGCCATCCAGCATTGGCAATGGCAAAAGATTTAACACCGCTAGGTTCACAGAAAGCAACGCACACAGCCATACGATATTTATTATAGCCGCCGACACGCCCGCCGTGTCCATACCAGCCTCATACGCGTCGCCGATAAGGGCTACCATGCCTATCGGCCCCATAAGGTCGCCGACATTTGCTTCACGACGTATCAGCATACCAAGCGACTGGAATGTTGTGCGTACGAGAAACACGCTATAATTCGTACCCATACGCAACGCGTCACCAAATCCGGCGCGCGGCACGCCTTCATGCCTTACATTCCTAACAAACATTCCCCGTTTTACCCCAAGCACAAAGTCCCGCTCATCGTAGGATATGCCTATCATATATCTTTCAATCTCCTGGTTAAACTCTGGGGTTACGGACAATATAATCACTTCACCGTTACGCTGTATTTCCAAACTTATCGCTAATTGTGGGTTTACCGTCAGTGCGGCGGCCAATGCGGCTTGCGTTTCCGTTGTATTGTTTACGGCATGTCCGTTGACGGCGGTTATCCTGTCTCCGCCCAAAAGACCGGCATATTCGGCTGGTGAACCATCTGCAATACCTAAAATAGCGACACCATTGCCGTGAAACATCACAACGTCAACCCTGCGCCCCTCGCGTATAACGCGTAAGTCAAGCGGCTCACCCGGGTTTTGGCGTAGCGCTGCACTCGTCCTATCAAAGATATCCGACGGCACAAGGATGCGACTCCCGTCCACATGCGTAACCCTGTCTCCAGCTTCAAGCCCGGCTTGCGCATAATTAAATCCAGGACGAAATCCTGCAATCGCCGTATCCACAAAATAATCCGCAGAAAATAGCACAAACATCAATATAAGCGCAAGCAATGCGTTCATCACTGATCCAGCGGCAAGTACCAGCATCCGCTTCCACACAGGCTTCGAATTGAAAGATCCTCCAACAATCCGTATTTTATCCGTGTTGTCTGTGGTTTGGTTATCTTCGCCTTCTTCCGGTTCGCTGTCCATCATACGGCAAAAGCCGCCAATTGGGAACAGGCGAAGCGAATATAAAGTATATCCGCGCTTAAATTTAATTATCTTGGGCCCGAGGCCAAGCGCAAACTCTTCCACCACAATACCACAAGCGCGAGCCGCCAAGAAATGCCCTAATTCATGTACAAAAATAATTACGCCGAAAACTATGATTGCCAAAAGTATGTTCAAATTCTACCTCATTTTTGATTGGACAAAATCATACACCCACGCCCTGCACCATGCGTCTGCCAAAAGAATTTCGTCCAAGCAGCTAATTTTTTTAACAGTATATGCCAATAATGCGGATTCTATAAGTATCGGAATGTCCAAAAATTTAATTTTCCCATCTAAAAACAGTTTAACAGCCTCTTCATCGGACGCGTTAAGCACCGTAGGTGCCGTCCCCCCCGCTGCAAACGCCTGTTTTGCAAGGTTAAGGCATGGGAACAACTCTGTATTCGGTTGTTCAAAAGTCAGCTGGCTGATTTGCGTAAAATCAAGCCGCTCCCCTAAACCAGGTAACCGGTTAGGAGTATTAATGGCGTATTGTATTGGTAGCCGCATATCCGGCGTACCGAGCTGCGCCATCACCGCCCCGTCTTCATACTCCACCATTGAATGGATTATGCCCTGTGGGTGGATTACTATATCTATTTTGTTAAGCGGCATGTCAAATAAATAAGCCGCTTCAATAACCTCAAACCCCTTATTCATGAGCGTGGCGCTATCAATGGTTATGCGCGGCCCCATTTTCCACACAGGGTGCTTAAGAGCGTTTACCGCCGACACATTCTCAAGCTGTGATCGTGAATATCCGCGGAACGCGCCGCCCGATGCGGTTAGGATTAGCCGCGAAACGTCACTAAGAGAGTTACCCTGCAAGCATTGGAAAATAGCCGAATGTTCGCTGTCCACAGGGATTATCCTTACACCCTTCTCCCGCGCTAATGGTATCACCAATTCGCCGCCGATAACGAGAGATTCTTTATTTGCGAGAGCTACGTCACTCCCGGCTCTTATCGCTGCAAGCGTAGGTGCAAGCCCGGCCGCGCCGACGACGCAGTTAAACACCAAGTCCGAGCCGGCAGATGCGGCGGCCAGCACACCTTCGTCACCGCTTAGGATCTCCGTAGGTAAGTCGGCAACGTTTGCAGCCAACTTCCTCGCAGTGTTTGGATCATAAACAACTGCCAGCCTCGGCTTAAACTTACGGATTTGGCGCTCCAATAAATCAACATTGCTATGCGCGGTTAGTGCAACGACTTCCGCACCATCCATATTCCCGATAACATCCAAAGCCTGCGTACCCATCGAGCCAGTACAGCCAAGAACGGTTATTTTGCGTTTCATCATAATGGCGGCAATAAAACAAAGTGAGATATAAACACAAGCGGAGCAACGAACAGGATGCTGTCAAACCTATCAAGCATACCGCCGTGACCCGGCATTATCGTGCCAAAGTCCTTTATTTCGCATTTCCGCTTTATTAGAGAGGCAAACAAGTCGCCAAACTGCCCCGCAACAACAACTATCAAACCTACTCCAGCAAACAGCAAAACCTCTTGCCAATACAACGTATTGCGAGACCAAATAATGGCAGTGGCAACTATAGCGGCGACGGCGATAAACGTGCCGCCAATTGCGCCGCCCCAAGTCTTTTTTGGGCTTAGGATGGGCGCAAGCTGCTTCTTTCCTTTCCACCTGCCTACGAAATACGCACCCGTATCGCATCCCCATGAAGCGATAAAGATTATAACAAGGCTTAACATGGCACCGTCTGTTTCCCTAAGGCAAAAAATCGCAAACAGTGGGAAAGCTATATATACAACGGAAAAAAACGAATAAATAACAGTTTTAGCATTTTTATTTAATTGCGGAAACAGTTTGTTTTTATCCGATATAACAGCACGCATAAACTCATATACCCCAACGATTGCGAGTGCTGTAAGCCCCGCCGCTAAAAGCCAGCCGCCAAACCACAAACACGCCACAAATACCGGCAACGCCACGGCAGCCGAAATTATCCTTCTATTAGTCGAACTCATATAGACCTCCTTTATATCGAGGGAAAGTTAAGATGCCAAACATAAATAAACGCCGCAACGAAAAACACGGGGGTAAAAACCCTTAAAATGCTGATTTTGTGCGGAAGAACTGTGGCTACCTCACTCATTTCGGCTTGTTTCAAGAGATACGCCAGAAATATACGGCCGATAAACGCGAAGAACGCGCCGACAAAAGCAATGCCACCAAAAACCAGTGCCTCCTGCCAATACAATGTATTGCGCGACCATAAAACCGCCAAGGAGATGACGATAACAACTGTAATAATCGCACCGGCAGCCGCGCCTGCACAAGTCGTTTTACTGCATAATCCCGATACTTTACGGCGGCCGATTTTTTTGCTTAAAAGCAATGAACTCACATCAGATACCCACGCGATAACGAAAATAAGTAAGACGTGGAAATTCATGCCTTCGTTTTTACTTATCAGATATACAAAAATCAGCGGAAACGCAATATAAACAAACGCGAAATACGTCAGCGCCACATCCCTAATTGTATATTTATCATGGAACCTTATGATTATTATGCCAAGCCAAAGCAATGCGACGGAAACGACGGTAGCGAGCCAAGGTGCTATATCGGGCGTGTCAACAAACGCCGCGATAGCGAACGCACACGTAACCATACCAGGCAACATGCGCCACGATAGTTTTAGGGTTTTTACATACTCTATAGAAGAGATTAGTGTGGCAAGGTAAAGAGCAGCAAATAAAATCCACGATATCATACCTTACCAAACCTCCTTTTCCGCGTTTTAAACTCTTTTACAATCTTTAAAATATCTTTAAACGAAAAATCCGGCCAGAATTTTTTAACAAAGAATATTTCAGAATACGCTGACTGCCACAGCAGGAAATTGGAAAGCCGCTTATCACCACCTGTACGTATAACTATCTCCGGGTCAGGCAGTCCAACTGTATCCAGATAACTATTAAGCAGGGCATTGTCAATACCGTTTACGTTAATACGCCCGTTTGCCGCATCCTTCGCGATGGCACGCGACGCACGCAAAAGTTCATCACGCCCACCATAGTTTATGGCAATGTTTACGCGTAGGCCGGTTTTGGCTTTGGTCTTCTCCGTCAGGATTTGAATTTTTTTTTGCATTTCAGTATCTAAGCGCGATACATCACCCAAAATGTGCATACGCATGGTGTGGCTGTCCGCCTCGTCTATATGCCTTTGTATAAAGTCGGACAGGAGCTGCATTAATCCGCTGACCTCGCCAGCAGGCCGCTCCCAGTTCTCCGTGGAAAAGGCGTATACCGTAAGGTTCTCAAACCCAACCGCGTTCATTCGCTTGCACAGTTTACGTAAATTCTCCGCCCCGGCTTTATGTCCCGCGTTGCGCGTAAGAAAACGTCGGCTCGCCCAACGTCCATTACCGTCCATTATAATGGCGATATGGGAAGGAAGGTTTGACAATCGTCTCATCGCTTCGCCACCTCAAATTTAAGCGTACCGCGCTCCACCCCGTTGACGATTAGCGTTACGGCGTGCGTCCCAGGATAATGCTTGCGCGTCGATAAATCCGCAAACGAATGGTTTTTGCTGTATTTCCGTATTTCATCCGCCTTCATATTGCTTTCTGAAATTTGAAAGATTTTGCGGCTTAACCTACCATTGGCCTTTACGAAATCCACGGCGTACTCCAACCTCACCTTAACCCTCTCTTTTGCCTTGATGGTAAACATTATATCAAAACTACCGCCTATACTTACGGTTGGTTGGCTTACGGCAAACTCGCCCGCATCCATCGCATCTGCATTTTGGAATCCAAATATCGCCAGCGCGTCGGCATTGCCTTTCTTCAGCAAAGTGCGGCAAGCGTGCTTAACTATCCAATCCGTCCAATCGTTTTTACCGTGCCAATTACTAACAATCTTTATAACAAGCTCCGGGTGTGTCTTTGATATGTCATTAAGGTTGTTGGCGACGCTTTTCCTTACATATAAATCCGGGTCGGCCTTCAATTCTTCCAAGATCGGAAAAATCGGCGACGGATCCTTTTTAAACGATGGCAACGCCTGCGCCCAAGGCAAAGCTGGACGGCAACCCTCGCTTGCAAGGCGGCGCACATGGTTGTCTCCACTCTTCGACCAAGCGTACATCTGCGCCATCATGCGCCTTTCGTCCTTTATGATAAATGGGCGTACGGCAAATTCCGCCGAGGCGTGGCGGGTATACCGCTCCAAAGCCGCGATCGAAACGTCCCAATCAGCTTCAGCAAGCCCGTAAACTTCCACAAAATC
Source organism: Defluviitaleaceae bacterium (assembly GCA_009785555.1). Taxonomy (GTDB): domain Bacteria; phylum Bacillota; class Clostridia; order Lachnospirales; family WRAX01; genus WQWB01. Next base: position 18,082 of record WQWB01000004.1, read on the forward strand.
TGGGAAAAACATCGCACCGAAACCAGTAAGCCAATCACCGTAGCCGACGATAACCTTGTCGATAACACCGATGGCATCTGTATATCCTGTAGGCAAAAACTTGCGGAGATTTTCCGTAATCTGCCGCATTCTAGCCTTAAGCTCAAGGCCTGCCCAACGTTCATTAAGCGTTGCCGCAACAAACTCATTCACCGCAAACGGCGCGTAAACATCCTTGATCGCCGCACCTAGCTTTTGCATGTAATCAAGGTTATATAAGTCTTTAATTAAATCAGCCACGAAAAACCTCTACAGAGACATTATCTCTTTATTTTTTGCGTCAACAACCTTATCAACCTCGGCAATCTGCTTATCGGTGGCTTTTTGGATCAGATCCTCAAGGCGTTTCAAATCATCTTCGGTGATATCGGATTTCTTTTCGTCCTTTTTAAATGCATCCATCGCCTCGCGGCGAACGTTGCGTATGGCAATCTTACAGTCGTCACCAAGCTTTTTAACATCCTTCGTCAACGTCTTACGGCGGTCTTCCGTAAGCTCCGGGAATAAAAGGCGGATAACCTTACCGTCGTTTGTTGGGTTTATGCCCAAATCAGATGCCTGGATGGCCTTTTCAATCGCCTTTAGTGTATTTGCTTCCCAGGGCTGGATTTGCAAGAGCTTCGCCTCCGGCACGGATATATTGGCTACTTGGTTAAGGGGCGTTTCAGTGCCGTAATAGTCAATGGTTATCTTATCGAGAACGCGCGGGTTCGCGCGGCCAACGCGCACCGTCGCAAGCTCCGACTCCATCGCCTTGATCGACTTTACCATCTTGTCTTCATAGTTTTCAATTCCTGTCGGCATTTCAATTCCTCCTATGTGATTAATCATTGAACAATATTATACCATTTACTTTTCATTATTTCAAGCGACAATTGTTAAATCCACTATCTTAAGTTGGATACTGGAATATCCATTATATTCGTTAATATCAATATTAAACGCAATATCGACTTTAAACGGCTTTAATGCCGCACCTCCATCCAACCAATCCATAGCCGCAGCATCACCATGGACACGTACCAGCTCCTCAGTGAAGCTATCCATCTTGCCAAAGGCTATACCCCGAAGCACAAACTCATCCTGAGAAAAGCTAAACCGCAATGTGCGTTTGTCTTTACCGATTCTATCCACGCTGTCGCATGTTATATACCTCATGGCAAAAACAGGCTCGTGGTTGCCCGACCCAAACGGCTGTAAAAACCCTATCTCACGCGCAAGCGCCATCGTGATTTCCTTGGCGTTCAAATCTCCATCCAAATATACTTTCGGCGTAAGGTCATAATCCGTAAGGCTGCATCTATCATTAAGATTTTGCCTTAAGGCTGGAATATTTTCAACAGGCATAGTAAGCCCAGCCGCCATCTCGTGCCCACCAAAACGCGTAAACAGCACCGCGTTCTTGGAAAGCTCCTCAAACAAATTATATCCGCGCACGGACCTGGCCGACCCCTTAGCCAACCCAGCCTCCCGCGTGGCCGTCAGCACGATAACGGGGTGGTGCGTCTTGTCTTTTATCCGCCCAGCTACGATACCCGCTATGCTTTCCGGTATATCTTCATCATACATAACGTATACCTTACACCCCGTCGCCTCCAACTCACCGACGACCTCGCCCATACGTTCCGCCGCATCTGTCGTTAATTTCTTACGTTCCTCATTAAGAGCTGATAGGTTTTTAGCAAGATCCCTTGCCCGCGTTCCATCCCCTTTACCAAGCAAAAACAGCTCCGCAGCTAAATCTGCCACATCCAAGCGCCCTGAAGCGTTTATACACGGGCCGATGATAAAGCCTACATCAAAGACACCGATGGTTTTGTGCAGCAAGTCCCGCTCGGACAACAGCGCGTTAAGCCCCGTGTTTGCCGTACCACGGTTAAGTGCGGCCAAGCCGTTTATAGTGATTATACGGTTTTCATCCGTAAGAGAGACTATGTCACAGACCGTGGCAAGTGCGGCGAAGATGAGGTGCTCGTTCTCTACCTCTTCCCACGCGGCCGCTTTGTCATCAATCTTGTACAGCAGCTCCGCAAACTTATAGGATATCGCGGCGGCGCATAGGAGTTTGAATGGATATTCACACCCTACTTGTTTTGGGTTTATTATGGCATCCGCTTCGGGTAGAATTTGGCCAGCTTCAGAGATTCCGGGCTCGTGGTGGTCTATAACGACAACCTGTATGCCAAGACTTTTCGCAAGCCTTATTTCCTCTATTGAGGAAATGCCGTTGTCGCAGGTTATTATAAGCTCCGTCCCATTACGCGCCAAATGGTGGATTGCTTCAACGTTAAGGCCATAGCCTTCCTCCGCGCGCCCGGGTATATAATAACCCGCACGCCCGCCAAGTGCCTCGATCGTATTTACCAAAATAACGACGGACGATACCCCGTCCACGTCATAATCACCGTAAACCGTGATTTTACGGTCGTTTTTTATCGCATCTAAAGTAACCTCCGCGCCCTTTACGCCATCTTTAAGAAGATACGGATCGTGCATATAACTTTTTAGCGGGCGGAGGAACTTTATTACGGAATTTTTTGTACGGATACCACGGTGGGCAAGCACCTTGGCCGTGGCTGTATTTATGCCCATGGCTTGGCTCATTTGGCCCGTGTCCACATCCGTTTCATGGTATAGCCAAAGTGGCTTCATGACAGTACCTTTGCTACAGAAGCGGCGGCTTTGCGGATGTCGCTCTCGTCAACATCTTTATGCGTAACCATACGGTAAACGCCGGCATCCGCCCCGTTTATAAGGACGGATTGCTTTGCCAGCAAACTCTCCAACCTTACATCTTTTTGGACGGTGAAGAACACCATGTTTATTTCCGGTTCACGCACTACGTATACACCGTTGATTTCTGTGAGGAGCGCGGCTAGAAGCATTGCGTTCTCATGGTCCACATGCAACCTTTTAGCACAATTTTCAAGGGCGACGATACCCGCCGCCGCCAATATACCGGCCTGGCGCATACCGCCGCCGAGCAGCTTACGCTTGTATCTGGCCTTGTTGATAAAATCGGCCGCTCCAGCCAGCACGGAGCCAACAGGAGCACAAAGGCCTTTGGAGAGGCAAACCATTACGCTGTCCACATATGCTGTCAGCTCATTTGGTTTTACGTTCATATGGCTGGCGGCGTTAAAAAGCCGCGCACCGTCCAAATGTATCGGCACGCCTTTTTCCTTCGCGATTTCGGCGATCTCCTGCATGGTTTGGAGTGGCACTACGCGCCCGTTTGCAAGGGCATTCTCCAGGCATATCAATGAGGTAGACGGCTCATGTATGTCGTAATGCGTGCGTATGCGAGATTTTATCGCCTCCGGGCAAGGCATCCCATCCTTAAACGCAATTGGCCGCAGCTGCACGCCGGCAATAACCGCCGCCGCACCGCCCTCATGCACGATGATGTGGCTGTCTTCACCTAAAACAACTTCACTGCCGCGCTCGCTCCATGTATAAAGCGCAAGCTGGTTGCCGAACGTACCCGACGGCACGAAAAGCGCGGCCTCCATCCCCAAAACCTTTGCCGTAAGCCTTTCTAACTTATTAACGGTAGGGTCGTCGCCGTATACGTCGTCCCCAAGGGGGGCGGCAGCTATCGCTTCATACATTTCCGGCGTTGGGCGCGTAACAGTATCGCTTCGCAAGTCAATTACTTTCATATAATCTATCTCCTAATCCACTTGTTTATCTAAATTGAATCATCTTTATGATAATCACTCCGTAAAACAGAATAAATCACACCATCCACAACCCCTCTGTCATGGAAATAAAACCCTTGCCTGGCAATGCCTTCCCGTATGAATCCGCAATTTTCAAGTACAGAAAGAGATGCCAAGTTCGTCGGCACAGCTTCCGCATATATTCGGTTTATCCCGATCAAATCAAAAAGAAATCTAACCACCGCATTTACGGACTTTGTAGCAACCCTCTTACCCCAATACCTTTCATTTACCCTATATCCTATGGCGACCATATTCACATCGGCATTATAACCATAAATTTCAAACACGCCAACTGGAAAATCCCCCTCTATCTTCAAAGTAATTGCCATGCGTATCATTTGCCTATCTTCAAACTGCCCGCCAAAGCGTTCAATCAGTTCCGCCACGGCTTCCTTCGTATCCTTAAGCCCTGACGGGGTATATTCAAACAGCCTTTTGTTATTATAAATCTCAAACAATGCATCGACATCAGCAACAGTTATTTTACGTAACAAAATCTCATCAGTTTCTATATGTGGAAATTTATCAAATGGACTCTTCTTCATTCATTACTCCTAATCCGATTTGTAGTCATATCATGTAATCTCGTATGCTTCCTAAAAAATTAAGTATTTTCGGTAGTCAACAAGTTCCATATACCCACAGGCGTTGATTAACTCCCGAAGGGAATATAAATGACCTGCGCCATATATCACGAAGATCCGTTAATAACGTTCACAAAGTTGTTGGATGTTTGCAAATATCCGCAAATTGCGTTTTTACCATTCCCCATTAAAGGTTGCGCCTGAACGAGAGTCACCTATACGCATCGTGTTAAGCTCAATATAAAATTGATGGTTATTGTACGACCATTTAATCTCCAGTCATCAATCCACAGTTATACAGAAACTTATACAACCCTTATTCTATAAACAGCCCGTTCGCAAAGTCCTCGGCGTTAAACGGCAGGATATCATCAACCCCCTCACCAACGCACACGAAACGCACTGGTATGCCCAAACCACGGACGACTTGGACTATAATGCCGCCCTTAGCCGTTCCGTCCAGTTTTGTGAGAATAACTCCGCTTACGTTTGTTATCTCTTTGAATGTCGTGGCCTGCGAAACAGCGTTTTGCCCCGTCGTGCCGTCCAGCACGAGCAAAGTTTCGCGGTGCGCGTCTGGATATTCTCTGTCTATAATCTTCGATATCTTGCGAAGCTCTTCCATCAAATTCGTTTTATTCTGTAGGCGTCCAGCCGTGTCGCATATCAGAACGTCCGCATTTCGCGCTTTGGCAGCCTTTATCGCATCAAAAACAACTGCGCCAGGGTCTGAGTTTTCCTGCTGGCGAATGATACTGGCACCGGCGCGATCCACCCAAGTCTCCAGCTGGTCTATTGCCGCGGCGCGGAAAGTGTCTCCCGCCGCAACAAGCACCTTCTTGCCCTCACTAACATAACGCGCGGCTAGTTTCCCTATCGATGTCGTCTTACCGACGCCATTTACGCCAACAACCAAAATAATTGACGGGGACGGAAGCTCAAACCCATCCTCAACCTTAAGCATACCCGCCACTTCATTTGCAAGCAGGCGTCTCGCCTCGTCAGGCGAATTAACTTTCTTATCCTTAACTGCAGCGCGTAGAGATTCTATCAAATCGTCCGCCGTGACCGCACCGATATCCGCTAAGATCAATGCTTCCGTCAGCTCGTCATATACATCGTCGTCTAACCTGTCAAACCCAAATACGGCGGCAATGTTTTTGCGTGTCTTAGACAGCCCGGTTGCGAATTTGCTAAAAAAGCCCTTTTTTTCTTTTATAACCGTAATCCCCGGTTCAGTTATAGGTTCACCTTCAACCTCAGTGTGGCGGTCACAGACCGCCCCTACGCTCTCTGCTTGGCTGTTTCCTTCAGCTTCATCTTGGCTGTCACAGACCGCCCCTACGCCCTCCGCTTGGCTGTTTCCTTCAACCTCATCTTGGCGGTCACAGACCGCCCCTACGCTCTCCGCTTGGCTGTTTCCTTCAGCTTCATCTTGGCGGTCACAGACCGCTCCCACGCCCTCGGAGTTTTCTAATACTTCTTCTGGTTTTAAGTCTCTATTCTCTTCTATCCGTTCTTTTTTCTTCTTTTTCCAAAACATCTACGATACCTCCCTATCTCCATAATCCTGCATATTTACGCTTACCAGCTTCGACACGCCAACCTCCTGCATGGTTATGCCATGCAGTACGTCTGCTGCCTCCATCGTGCCTTTCCTATGTGTTATTATTATAAATTGCGAGCTGTACATCTGTTCACCGTTTTCGTTATATCCCTTCATAAAACGGGCAAAACGCCGCACATTTGCGTCATCTAATGCAGTCTCAATTTCGTCCAGCACGCAAAACGGCGATGGCTTCAGACGAAGTATGGCAAACAACAGGGCTATGGCGCAAAGCGCACGCTCACCGCCGGACAGCAGGTTCATATTCTGAAGCACCTTACCGGGTGGCCTGGCGATGATTTCAATGCCAGAGGTTAAAGCATTCCCCGGTTCCGTAAGCTCAAGCATCCCGCTACCGCCGCCAAACATCTCGGCAAAAACTGCTTTAAAATTCTCTTTTATTTGCGTAAACTGCTCCACAAACAAAGTTTCCATCTGTTTGTTAAGCATGTCCCTTAATTCACCCAGCTGTTCCATCGCAGCGTATACATCATCCCTCTGTTTTGCCATAAAGGTGTGCCGCTCAAGCAAAAGCCTGTAATCTTCCGCCGCACTCACGTTTACCGTACCACCCATGGCACGCAACTCACCGCGCAGGCGGTTTTCGTCCTGCCGCAATTTATTTGGCGGACGCACTTTCATTTCGTCATCGGCGTTAAATATATCCGTGGCCAATTTCGGCGTTACCTCATACTCTTCCCACATTTCATTATGGTGGCGTTCCGCCTCGCTTTCCAATGAATCCTTACGGATGCGTACGCGATCCAACTCCGCCTCTAAGCGCGTTTTAAGACGGAACGCTTCCTGCTCCGCCTCAACCTTATCCCTAAGCTCCCGTTCCGCGCCAGCGCGTTTATTTCTAAGCTCTTCGCTATCAGCCTCAAAACCATCCTTTTCAAGTATCTTTTGTACTCGTTGCTTTTTAGCCTCGTCTATTTCACCATATCTCTTAACCAGCTCTTCATCCAATTCTTGCATCATGTTTATAAGATTCTTCGCTTCGTTTCTTGCATCCGAGGCAGCTTCATCCGCTCGTTCAGCCGCCTTTTCCAACTGCCGCACCAGCTCTGACAAGCTAGAAATCTCGACCAACAAAGCATTATACGATTTGTTAAGTTCATCCCGCACTTTTTTACCTGCGGAAAGGGCTGCCTGCCGCAAGCTCATTTCCGATAATAGTTCATCCGTACCTGCACGCGCTGCGGCTTCGGCCTCACGCTGTATACGGATATTTCCGTTAATTTCCGTCAACTTCTGCATTATAGATATATCTTGTTTTTCAAGCTCAGCAACCCGCTTTTGCGCGGCAGCAGCAACCGCTTTTATTTGCGCCAGCATGGAAGTTTGGGTAACACGGCGCAACTCTAATTCATGCAGGCTCATCTTCGCCCGCTCTAAAACTTCAGACGTACCCGTAACCTTGGCGTTTAACTCATCAAGTTCCTCATTTCGTTTTTCCGCGGATACCTCGCTTGTTTTTATTTCACCCGCAAGTTCAACAATCTCACGCTTGCGGCTTAAAATACCGCTACGCCTATCCTGCGAGCCGCCGGTTATCGCACCGCCCGCTTTTATATCTTCGCCTGCAAGCGTAACGACACGGTGCTTATATCCATATTTACGGGAGAGAGAAATAGCCGCGTCAAAATCTTTTGCAATTAAGATGCGACCTAAAAAATTGCCAATAATAGCAATATATTTAGCATCAGCGGAAACAAAATCCGCCGCAACGCCAACGATACCAGGCTCTGCAAGCAGGCGCACTTTATCTGCCCCAAAATCGCGCCCCTTGACGGCAGTAAGCGGCAAAAACGTCGCACGACCGGATTTATTTGTTTTCAGATACTCTATTGCACGTTTGGCCGCATTCTCATCATCCACGACAATATCTGTAATCGCGCCCCCCAATGCAACCTCTACGGCAGTTTCATAGTTTTTTTCAGTTGATATCAAATCACCGACCGCGCCGATGATACCGCTTAATTTACCCGATGACCTTGCGTTCAAGATTGTCTTAACTGCGTGCTGGTAACCGTCGTGCGACGCTTCAAGCTCAGATAAAACCTTAAATCGCTGGCGGTATTCCAATAAAGCAGCCGCCTCCGCGCGGTAGATATTCTTAAGTTCCGTATATTCGGCGTTAATGGCATCACGTATCTCGGTATAACGCGCAATATCTTCCTTGCATTTTTCTCCATCGGAAGCCAACGTTTGCAACGTCTCTTCTGCATCAGTCTGCTTCCCTGAATATTCCGCAAGCTCTTCTGCAAGCGCCGCAAGCTCTTCCACCAAGGACTCCTTACGGTTCTCAAGCTCATCATACGCCGTTAAAAGCCCTTCGATACGCGTTTTCGCGTCTGTCAAACCGGATAATATCTCAATATGCTTGGCATTAAACTCCTCAATTTCCCGCTCACGTTCCGCTATCTCTTCTTCACTGCGGTTGATATCCAGCTTTATTTTGCCACCGGTGCCGGTTTTTTCGGTAATTTCCTGTTTTAAACTCACGGCTCGTTGTGTCGACATTGTTCGTTCATCGTCAAAACCCTTCGCCGCTGCGCGCCGTGCCTCTGCATCGCTTATGTTACGTTTTTTTGCCTCGTCTATATGCTCTATCTGCATTTCCCGGATTTTTATTTCGTTGTCAAATCCAGCAATTGCAAGCTGAACATCGTTCCTTTCATCATAAAACCGCTGTATTTCGTTATTTAAAAATTCAAGTTGCTCGCGTAGCTTTTCCGCCTCGTTTTGCTGTTCTCCACGCTTACCCTCGGCATCCGCAAGGGCTTTTTTCACGCCGTTTATATCGTCGTTCGCTCTATCCTTCTGTTCCTCAAATCCTTGCAGGAACAGAACATAGATACTTATCTTTACGCGTTTCAGCTCATCTGACAAGGCAATGAAGCGACGCGCCTTTTCTGCTTGCTCCGCCATCGGCTCAAGGCTTCCCTCAATCTCCGTTATAATATCCGAAACACGCACCAGGCTTTGCTCCTCGCGCGCCAACTTCGACACCGCCTCGTCCCGCCTCGTACGGTATTTTATAATACCCGCAGCTTCCTCAAAAAGCGCGCGCCTGTCTTCAGATTTTGCACTTAGGATATCGTCAATCCTGCCCTGGCCTATAATTGAATAACCTTCCCTACCAAGCCCCGTATCCATAAAAAGCTCGTGCACATCTTTAAGGCGCACATTTTTAGCGTTGATAAGATAATTACTCTCTCCGCTTCGGTACAAGCGGCGGCTTACGGCAATCTCGCTCCCGTACTCCATCCCGCTTTTGTTAAAGGATCCGCAGGCATTGTCCAGCACAAGCGTAACCTCGGCAAAGGCCATACCCCGCCGATTCTCCGTGCCGCTAAAGATAACATCCTCCATCTTACGCCCGCGTAGCTGTTTAACGCTTTGTTCACCAAGTGTCCAACGTATCGCATCAGCCACATTCGACTTTCCGCTGCCATTCGGCCCCACAACCGCCGTAACTCCAGGGGCGAACTCGATAACGGTTTTCTCATAGAAAGACTTGAATCCATGGAGTTCCAGCCGTTTTAGGTGCATTATATAATTCTCTCCTTGATTCTTTTATCGTGTGTTTCGTGGTTAAATTTAATAAACCACGAAATACACGATAATTACATTTCATCAAACTCATCAGCAAGCATCGACTGTATATCCCAAATCCGCTTATATAGCCCCGGACGCGCGATAAGCTCGTCATGCGTACCGACGTCGGCGATGCGGCCACCTTCCACAACGAACACGCGCTCAGCATGCATAAGCGTTGTAATGCGCTGGGATATAATGAAAGTCGTCACGTCCTTTGCCCGCTCCTTAAGCGCTGCGCGGATCTGAGCGTCCGTCTCTGTATCAACGGCAGACAGCGAATCATCAAAAATAAGTATGTCAGAGTTCTTTATCAGCGTCCGCGCTATGGCTACGCGCTGTTTTTGCCCACCAGACAGGGTAACGCCGCGCTCACCGATCATCGTTTCATAGCCTTCATCAAAGCCTTCAATGAAACCATGGGCGTGGGCAACCTTCGCCGCATCCAGCACTTCGTCCGTCTCAACGACATCCTTAGCCATACGCAGGTTTTTATCTATCGTCTTAGAGTAAAGGAACGGCTCTTGAAGTACAAGGCCAATTCGTTCACGCAGCCATTTTTTGTCTATTTGGCTAATCTCACGACCATTAATCTTAACAGAGCCGTTTTGGTAGTCGTATAGGCGAAGCAACATGTGCATGATGGTCGACTTACCACTGCCCGTTGAACCAAGCACACCGATGCTCTCTCCCGGCTGTACGGCGAAGGACATCTTGTTAAGCACCGGCTTGCCGTCGTTGTAAGCAAACGTCACGTCGTTAAACACCAATTCGCCGCGCAGCGGGTGCTGCGTCACTCCTTCATTGTCCTTCTCCTGCGGCGTGTCCAATATTTCAAAAACACGCCCGATACTCACCTGCATACGCCCCATATCACTTAAAATACGCCCCATTTGGCGTACCGGCCATAAAAGCATGCCGATGTATGAATTGAACAGTATAAACTCGCCGATGGTTATGTATCCGCTGTATGCCATGTAAATTCCGTAGGCCAAGACGCCAAGCTGTGCGCCAAGCGCAAGCAGATCCGAACTGCTCCAGTAATAAGACATAAGCCTAAGGTGCTTCATGTTCAAATCCCTAAACTCCTGGTTTCGCTTGTCAAACTTCGCCATTTCGTATTTTTGGCGGCCAAAGGCGCGAACTACGCGTACGCCCGACAGGTTCTCCTGCAGTACGGCACTCATCTCGCCCTCTTTTTCATCCGTCAACTTAAATGCCGCGCGGCACTTTTTGAAGAAAACATAGGAAAACACCAAAATAACGGGTATAAAAAGCGCGGAAATAACGGTCATCCGCACGTTTACGGAAAACATTATAGCCAGCGTAAAAATAGTTAAAAATATAGCTCGCCCCATCTCCGGCACCTGCATGATGAGGAAGCGGCGGATCGTCTCCACGTCCGATGTGCAGCGTTGGATAAGATCCCCTGTCTTGGCCTGTACATGGTAGTCGTATGGCAGTTTCTGAAGGTGATCATATAAATTGTCCTTCATCTTCTTAGCCATATTCTCCGACGCCATGGACGAGAAATTGCCGCGGATAACCATAAACGCGCCGTTTATAAGCGTCACAACGATTATCGCGCCGCCGCAGATCCACAAAATGTTTGGATGGGTAGAAAGCCCCTCTTCACCACCAACCAACGCGTTAACAAACCAGCGCACGGCGGCATTATCCATCAGCGGCTCACTGCCAAGCACGCTGTCCACGGTAACTGTAACAATGAGCGGGCGCACAAGCCGCCCCAATGCCGCTATCGCCGTAGTTATTATTGCTACGGCAAAAAATGTTTTATTACCGCGCATAAGTTTCATTAATCTTTTTAATGTAATCAAGGTTTTCAGCTCCATTAACTTAGAGTTACAAACTTCCATCATACATTCTAGCACATAACTTTAATTTTTACAAGGTCTGCCAAAAACAAAAGTTTGATTTTTTTCATGCTTTGTGGTAAATTTAAGTTATTAATATGTGAAGAGCCATAAAAAGGAGAAATCTTATGACTGCAAAAATACGCCTACGCATGAGCACCGCTGACGCGCACTACGCCGGAAATCTGGTTGATGGGGCGCGTATGCTAGCCCTCTTCGGTGACGTGGCGACGGAACTTCTGATACGCCGCGACGGCGACGAAGGGCTTTTCCGCGCCTACAATTCCGTGGAATTTCTCGCACCCGTCTACGCCGGCGACTATATCGAGGCTGTCGGGGAGATTATAGAAACCGGCAACACATCACGCAAAATGCGCTTTGAGGCGCGCAAAGTCATCATCCCACGCCCGGACATCTCCGAAACGGCGTGTGAAGTACTGGCCGAACCCATCGTCGTTTGCCGCGCAGAAGGGACGTGCGTCGTTCCGAAGGACAGGCAAAGGTTTTGATATATGACAGAACACGATAAAATAGCGACGAAAGTATTTGAACAATATGGCTTAAACTTTGCGGACGCCGAACGCGCTGGAGGTTGGATCAATACCGTTTGGCTGAACGGCGATCACGCCCTGCGCCTTTCTGCCGATAAAGGTGGCGACCGTTTACGGCGCGAAGTTGCACGTTGCCGCCACCTCCCGCCGTCAGTCGGATACCCAGCAAACATTGCAACCGGGGAAACTGACGGGTACGAATGGAGCTTGTCCAAACGCGTGCAAGGCAAGCCATTAAGCAATATATGGAACGAGTTGCCATACTCTCAAAAATCGGATGCAGTCATGCAAATTTTATCAATTATGAATGATGTTCATTCCGTTCAAATTGATAAAATTGAAGCGATTACACCAAAAACCTCATGGTACAACTCGTTCGATAAAAAGAGCTCTTTTGCAGATGCCGAACGGTATATAGAACTTGGCATTTTTACCCCGGCTATCAAAAATGCGTTTTGTGAGATTTTAGAACTATTTTTCGCACAATTAGACACTGCTGATAATGTCCTATGCCATGGTGATATAACCGCCAATAATCTTTTGTGGAACGATAACAAAATCGTGTCTTTACTGGATTTCGAACACGCTGTTATCGCACCTCGCCAGTTGGATGTACATTCTGTTGTTAATCTTTGCGACGGTTTGGATATCGGCAATCTCTTTAAGCCCTATTTGTATACGCAAAAAGACAAAAACTTGTTTATAGGATATTCCATACTTTTCCAACAGCGATTTCTAGAGTTTTGGATTGCACACCCGCTCTGCGATATATCGAAATGCGATCCTTATAATAGGTTATTACAGCTATGCGATACTAACCACGGATATTTATCGGAATTAATAAATGAGGTACCGAAATGAAAAATATGGTTGATGAACGATTTGAATGCGCGGCGGTAATCTGCAGGCTTGCCGGGCGGCCGGAATACTCTTCACCTGAGTTTGGTGCTTTCAACACAGATTACCACAAGGAAGTTACGGATACGTTTGCGCCATTTGCGAGCCATAAAGCGGTTGACTACGCAAGGGAACTAACGAATATCATCTGTTATGATAAGGTATTGAAATTTGCCGTCCATATAAAGAAGGCGGCTGGTAAATTCGTTTTCATAGATGATATAAATTCCCTGTTCGGTGCTTGGAATAGGGATAATTCTGAAAGGTTTTTGGATCTGTTCAGCCAATTTTATGTTGATACAGATTATGAAAGGTTTTTCAATTCGCATTTAACGCTGTTTGAGGCGTCTACAAAAAAGTTTGTCGATGAAATGTATAGCCACGTTGACCTTAAATGGTTCGACAAATACGTTGATTCGGCAAACCTCCGCTGCATCTATTCGTTATCAAGCGGAAATTACGCGGCGACAGTAAACGGTAAAATCATCTATTGCCTGGTTCATGGCGGGACACCGCCGATTACGCATGAATACTGCCATTCATTTGCCGACGCCATCGCCGACAAATGGTATAAAGAAAACCCCAAGTTCAGAAAGTGGTGCGACGATTCCGTCAATCTGGAAAAACTGCCTTTTTATAACAGCGGGCAATTTATGGCGAGGGAGTATGTAACGAGAGCTTACGACGTTTTATATATAGTGGAGCATGGCGGAAATCTAAGAGACTGGCTGGCAAAAGAGAGGGACTTTCTATATAAGGATAGCTTCAAGTATATTGGAGATGTTTACAATATGATTTTAGAGCTGGAAAAATAAAACCTAATGGAGGTTAAAATGTCAAAGCTAATCATAACGGCATCTATCTGCGGCGCAGAGGTTACGAAGGAACACAACCCTGCCGTGCCGTACACCGTGGCGGAGATAGCCGCCGAAGCACGCCGCGCGCATGAGGCCGGCGCGGCGATAATCCACCTGCACGTTAGGGATGACGACGGCACGCCAACGCAGTCCCGCGCACGTTATAAAGATTGCATCGACGCGATTAAAGCCGTATGCCCGGGCGTAATCATCCAGCCGTCCACCGGCGGCGCAGTAGGTATGTCGGACGAGGAGCGGCTTCAACCGATCGACCTTTCCCCCGAAATGGCTACGCTCGACTGCGGCACATGCAACTTCGGCGGCGACGATATCTTTGTCAATACCGAAAACATGATAATAAAATTCGCTAACAAAATGCGCGAAAAATGCGTTTTCCCCGAGCTGGAGGTATTTGACAAAGGCATGGTTGATATGGCCCTCCGCCTTCACGGAAAAGGCATTATCAGCGCACCCCTGCACTTTAACTTCGTGCTTGGCGTAAACGGCGGCATTTCGGCCGAATTACGTGATTTCGTTTTCATGCGCGAGAGTATACCGCCTACCGCTACTTTTACAGCTACGGGCATCGGGCGCCGCGCCTTCCCCGTCGCAGCGATGTCGATAATAGCAGGCGGGCATGTGCGCGTGGGCTTTGAAGACAATATCTACCTAGAGCGCGGCGTACTTGCAAAATCCAACGGCGAATTAGTTGAAAAAGCCGTATGTTTGGCAAAAGAACTTGGCCGCACCATCGCATCGCCGGATGAGGCGCGGGTGATTTTAGGGATTTTTAAATAAAGAGGATTCGCATGTCAGAAGTAGTATTAAATTTTAATAATTTTTTTCCGGACGAATATTTTACCAAAGAATTATTAAATGATATCATTACTTTAATGGCACAAAAACCACGTACGGCACATCAAAAAGTCGCTATAAGATTTATATCTAAATATAATAAAACCGGCCGCAAAGTCCGCTGTTTCAAATCTTTGGACGAGCTTGTGGCGAACTTTATGGATGGAGGGAATAAATGAAATATCCAGCACTTATAATAGACTTGCCAAAACTTGCTGAAAACATCGCAAAAATACAAGCGGTATGTAACCCGCATAATATAAACTTCTGCGCCGTCACGAAATGCTTCTGCGCCGCACCGGAAATGGTGGAGGTGTATTACAACGCCGGCATTCGCGAATTTGCAGACACAAGGCTTAGTAACTTAGATAAAATCAACTATCCCGACATTACAAAGTGGCTTCTTCGCCTCCCTCAATTATGTGAAGCAGATGACGTCGTGCGGCGCGTGGATATCAGCTTAAACTCCGAAATATCCACGGTCGCGGCACTATCGGCGGCAGCCGCTATTGCCGGTGTTACTCACAAAGTCATCCTTATGATTGATGTCGGTGACCTTCGCGAGGGCGTTTTGCCGCGCGACGCCGTGAAAACCGCCGCCGCATTTTTTTCATTCGACAATATTGAACTTTACGGTATCGGCGTAAATTTTAACTGCTTTGGCGGCGTTATCCCCACGGCAGGCAGTATGGCGCAAGTTGCCGATATTGCCGGAGAAATTGAAAGGAAACTTGGCATTAAACTAAAGGTTATATCCGGTGGAAATTCCGGCTCCATGCACCTTTTATCAAGCGGTGCAATGCCTTCAACCGTCAACAACCTGCGTCTTGGGGAAGTCGTGTTCTTCGGGCGCGAAACGTCTTACCAACAGCTCGTAAACAACATGCACGAAGATATTTTCCGCTTGGATGTACAAATTATAGAACTAAAAACCAAACCATCCAAACCCATAGGCGAAATCGGGCTTAACGCCTTTGGCGAGGCCGTCGAATTTGATGACAGAGGAGAGATGCTGCGCGCCATCGTTGCAGCTGGGCGGCAGGACGTGGATGTATCAAAAATTACGCCGCTTGACGCGGACGTAGAAATCCTAGGCCAATCCAGCGACCATATGATACTTAACCTCACAAACTGCGCAAAAAACTACAAAATCGGCGATATCGTGTCTTTCGGCATTTCCTACGGCTCGCTTCTATCTTTGTCGACATCTGAATACATTAATAAAATTTGGCTGACATAAACTTTTTTATATTTTATTCGTACTTATGAGTAAGGAACTTTCTGATTAAGGTAGAAATGCGCAAAATAAGTACGCATTTGCTCAAGCCAGTTTGCGCATTTCCTTTAATTAACCAGAAAGTTCATAAGGAGTGGTATACTTGACAAGGAAAAGCGCACAAACCATGACGGACTACGAACTTATTCGTGCGTGCTTGGAAGTTGATAAGGACTATTTTTCCGAGATTGTGGAACGGTATAAGAACTTGGTGTATTCCATCACCCTTCGCATGCAAAACGACAGAGAGGAAGCCAACGACCTAGCGCAGGAAGTTTTCGTTAAAGTTTATAAAAACTTGGCAAAATACTATCCAGAATATAAATTTTCTACGTGGATAATACGTATAGCCACAAACCATCTTATAGACCATAACAGAAGCAAAAAGCAAACTCACGCCAATTTGGATGATGTGTGTATAACGATGGCGGCGAGCAACTCTGACGCGCCAGAGGAAAAGTTTGAAGCCAAGGAACGCAACCATGCCATTAAAAATGCGGTAGATACGTTACCGGATATCTATAAGATACCTATCGTGCTGTACCACCAGGAGGGCATGTCGTACCAAGAGATTTCAGAAGCAATATGTGAGCCGTTATCAAAGGTTAAGAACCGAATTTTCCGCGGTAGAAAAATCCTGAAGGACGCACTTGAAGGGCTTATTTAACCACGAAATACACGAAAAAGGTGATTTGTATGTTACACGTTAAGACATGTGATGACGCACAAAATTTAATAATGAAATTTATTGACGGCGAACTGGACGAGGCCGCCGCCGTGGCGCTTCGCGACCATATAGCCGACTGCACGGCCTGTGCGTCCGACTTTGCCGTATATGACGCGTTGGACGGCGTTTTATCCGATGTTTTTACGAGCAAGCGTGAACCCGCGCCGGACGGCTTTACCGCCAGCGTAATGGAGAGTATTGCCGCCCTACCAAACCCAAAACGTTCAACAGCAAGTTTTGAGCGGCTGCTATATATTTTGGCCGGCTCGTTCTCCTTACTGTTCGGCCTTGGCTTTCTCCTCGCCGCAAACCGCGACACCGTGATCGATATCTTCAGCGACATACCATTTGTCATACGCTTTGTAGACGCCGCAACCCCCGCTGTGGATGCTATCGGCACTGTGCTTACAAGCATCGGCACGGCGTTCTCCGATGCCTTTTGGGCTGTGCAGGGGTTTGTAAGCGATAACAGGCTTGTTATCGGCGGTGTTGCTGTAACACTTCTGGTTGTAGCTTTTGCCGTGCTTTCCGTCAAGCTGCGTACAGATAGAAAAGCAAAGGCGAAAAGCAAATAATGAAGATGAAAATACAGGATATTGAAATATATATTGTTGAAGCAGACCGTTATTTACAGTTTAATGACATCAGCGGTGACGATTTGTACAAGGTTTGGACGCAAATTAAAACTAACTATGCCGGATACGAAAAATGGGTATGTTACCATGATTACAAAAATATACCATATGATTTATTAGCCGAACTTGGCGCGGTGCTTGAAGACGACTGCACGGCCATGCGGCTTTATCCTCACAACGCTAAATATACCGATACGGGTGCGGAGCAAATAAGCAGCGAAACATTCGCCGAGTTTGCCGCCATCCACGACGCAAAAAACACAGGTATTCATTGGACGGGTGAGAGATTAAAGCGGGAGTTGCCGCGTTGGGGCATCTTCTGCCTACGCGAAGGCGGCATTATAACCGACTATATCATAATGTCCATGCGCCACCCGGAAGAGGCTGAAATCTTTATTGTAGTGGCATCGGATATTTATAAACGTAAAGCCTTGATCTCGTCTGCAGCGAAATACGCATTTGACAACGGCCGAACAAATGTGTTATATATGGTTGATGAAGACACGCAGGAGCAGTCAGCGTCCGATGTCGGATTTATCGTAACCGGATTCTATAAGGGCTACAAATTCCCCTCCATATAAGGGGTGGCTGCGTGGTGCATTTCCACGCAGACTTGGTGGCTCGATTGCCATCCGGCAATGAGCAGAGTGAACGATAGTGTATGGCAAGGAACAGCACAATTCTATCAGTATTTAGCAACAACTGCAATGCATTTAAATCTCCATTCACTTATAATAGCAAGCGAGAGGAGAGATAAGATGGACTGGCTAAAAGGAATGAACGGCATTGCCGAATATATCGAAACCAACCTAACGCAAACAATGCAGTACGCCACACTTTCAAAAATCGTCGGTTGTTCGGTTTACGAGTTCTCGCGTATATTTTCATTTATGGCAGGAATGTATATTTCAGAGTACATCCGTCGGCGCAGATTGTCGCAAGCTGTTTTCGACATTCAAAACAGTAACGATAAAATCATCGGCATTGCTCTGAAATATTGCTATGAGTCGTCAACCGCGTTCTCCCGCGCATTCCGCGAACTTCACGGTACATCGCCTATATCCGCCCGGCGCGAAAGCGTTACCCTTAAAACCTGTCTATGATCCGCGCATCTACAAGCACTATTCGGCACCGCTTTGGCAAGCCGGAGCGTATGATTTCCACCTTGACAACGGCAAGCTGAAGCTAATTATCGGCTTTGAATATAAAAACAGCAAACCAGACGATATAGAGCTAGACATTAAAAATATCCCTGCCGCAATGTGGGCGGTATTTACGATCAAATCGCCGACAAGCGCGCCATATGTGCCGGACGAATGGTTTCCAACCAGCGGCTATATCCGTGACGAGGCCGCACCCAACATGGATGTTTTCGGTGGAGGTGACGCAAGCTCTGTGGATTACGAATGAGAAATTTGGATGCCTGTGCTAAAAAAATAATTTTATAACACCTGATTAATTAGGTAAAGCGAATGACAGAAATAATAATAAGACTACTGGAAGAGGCAGGGCTGCACGTTACCCACCACTTGCACCCTGCCCTTCTCAGGCTAATTATCGCAACTGTGCAAATCGCGCTGTGTGCCGGTATATACGCCGCATTTACGCCGTTTATTAAACAATCAGCAATCCTGCTTCAGGCAGAACCGATTAACGTTATAAAACACGGCGTCTTAATTTACATCGCGTCGGTCGTACTTATAATAATGCTTGCGCTAACCATTATGCTCCTTCCCATAGCGCTTATTTTTGTATTTATTATTTTTATCGTTTCACTTCTTGGGCAGACAGCATTGGCTCTTTTGATAGGACACGCTTTAGAGCGCAGGCTGTACCGGCGCAAGCGCCAAGCACCGCCGATCATGGATCTTTTGGCAGGTGCGGTAATCGTCGCTCTCATATCAAACATACCTTACATAAATATCATTACCACTGGGCTTTTCTTACCCGTCGTAACCATCGGTATCACCGTAACAGCAGCGGTAAACGGTATCGTAACCAAAAAATTTTACTACACACCGTTCAGGCGACGCGAAAAACAGCACGGTGATCATACAGAAAAAAAGAACGCAATAAGGGAGATTATAAATAAAAGATGACAAAGCAGCTGATTTTAGGGATAGAAACCTCATGTGACGAAACCTGTGCCGCGATTGTGGCAAACGGGCGAAACCTTATATCCAATACAATTTATACGCAAATTGATACCCACAAGCGTTTTGGCGGCGTTGTACCGGAGATCGCTTCTCGAAGCCATATTGAAAAGATTGACGAAGTTGTTCACACTGCATTGCGTGAAGCTGGCGTAAAGTTGCAAGATATAACAGCCGTTGCGGCAACAAACGGCCCCGGCCTCGTCGGCGCGCTCCTCGTTGGGTTAAATTATGCGAAGGGCTTGGCCTACGGCGCTGGTTTACCGCTTATCCCCATTAACCATATCGAAGGGCATATCTGCGCCAATTATATCGCGAACCACGATTTTGCGCCGCCGTACGTCGCTTTAGTCGTTTCTGGAGGGCATACATCATTTATAGAAGTTAACTCCTACACCGAATATAACCTGCTCGGATCTACGACGGACGACGCTGCGGGTGAGGCGTTTGACAAGGCTGCGCGTATGCTTGGCCTGCCCTACCCCGGCGGCGTGGAGATTGAAAAATTGGCGAAATCCGGTGACCCATCCGCAATAAGATTCCCACGCGCGGTTACGGAAAACCCGCTGGATTGCTCGTTCAGCGGGCTTAAGTCTAACCTCTATCAATATTTACAAAAGAATAAGGAATACAATGCGGCCGACGTAGCCGCATCCTTCCAAGATGCCATCGCCGACGTTTTGGCCGAGCGCGCTCTACGTGCAGTTAAAATTACGGATGCGAAGGCATTTGCCCTATGCGGCGGCGTGGCGGCTAATACGCGTGTGCGGACGAAAGTACAGGAAGCGTGTGCTTCGGTTGGCGTGTCTCTCCAAGTTCCGCCTATATCCCTTTGCACCGACAACGCCGCAATGATCGCCGCGGCGGGGTTTTATAGACTTGATTGTGTCAGCAATTGGCTTGCAGTTAACGCCGTGCCAAACCTTGCTCTGTAAGGGCGACCTGAGGTCGCCTCTACAAAAAAATCGCCCCTACGAAAACCACATTACTCCCTTCTATACGCATCCAACCTATTATTAAGCTGCACCTCCTTTTCTTTATACCTTTTAGCAACCCTAATAAAACAATATACAACGACTCCCCAGGCTACAGGTTGGACTATCAGGCACATACAGTTAAATCCCTTATCAATATGCACTATAATAACAAATGCCATCCTAACACTATACCCAATAACGCACAAAAAACTCGTATAAAAAACAGCACGCTTTCTAAACCATATCGGTGCCTTCAATTTTGTAAATATTATTGTGAATAATAAATAACCCACGGTAACTCCAAGAATCATAAGCAATAAATTTTGCGGCGTAAAATTTTCTCCGGCACTGTCCGGAAAAAACAGAGCGTTTACCGCCATTATAATTGTCGCAAGCGTACAGCCTACCGCAATGTATCCAATTTGGTTCCTGCCAAATATCCCTTTAAAATGTTTCATATCCTATCCTCCTACAACCCTAATTTTTACCTAACCAGCGGTGCGTACATGCGGCTGATCTCGATTTTCTCGCCATTATCCAAGTACGCCGTCATCTTACTGGATGTAAGTGCGTTGCTGAACGACCTAACCTTCTTGAGGTTTATGATGCATGACTTGTTAGCCCTCACGAATGATGTTTTGCCTGTCATTTCCTCTAGGCGCTGCAGGTTATGGCTCGTTTCGTACACGCCGTCCTTTGTGTAGATAAACGTCTTCCTGTCCGCCGTGTCGAAATAGAAAATATCCGTAAAATTAATTACATATAAGTTTTCGCCCCGCTTACCGCTTATGCAACGGTTGAACAGGCGCAATTCCGCGACTATATTATTAATTTCATCGTTTATCTCCGGACAGCGTATGGTAATCTCTGTCTCGTGCATACCACCGTTTTCTTCAATTTTAATGATCATGTTGGCTATATCCCCTCTATAGCGTCAAAGAGTGCCTGCATTCCTTCGGATATCGTATTTTTTAGGATTATATCGATATAATTCAAATCATGAGCGTGGTTGTTAAATATATTAACCTTAAGGTTGGCTTTATTAAGCTCATTAAACCTAGCTTGCACGCGCCGTACGCCGTCCGGATCGCAATTTTGGTCAAGTGCGCCATGGAAGATTAAGATCGGCAGATTAAGCGTTGGCAAAATTTCATAATTACTTTTAAGGGAGAAGTGCTGTGCAAGCCATGCCGTTGTCAGCGGTACGGCGCATACACCGCCAACAACGCCGAAATGGCTACGCAACCAGCCGTCATCACCCCTATCTACAGCAGAAAATAAATCATCTAAGCTGTAACCGACTACATCTTTCCAAATTAAGGCAAAATCAATCGCATCAATATATCCGTCATTATTGATATCAATCGCATCAAAAGATGTATTTTGCAGTAACGTCGGCACTACGCCGTTTGGATCGGCATCATATTCGGCGCGGCTGACACGGCCGTCCGCATCCCTGTCAAAATGGTATTTGTAGAAAACCATTGACGGCCCTCCCGTATTTTGCCAAACAACGGTATCCTTCATATTTTCATTCGGATATCCGACTAAGAACAATCCATCCACCATATCCGAATACTTTTCAGCAGCCATAGGCGCAATGATCGCACCCTCGCTCCAACCGCATAAGTAAACTTTGCTATTCATCAGTCTTCCATTTTCCTTTAACGACTTTATCATGTAATACACGTCATCTACGGAATTAAGCGGTAGGTATTGCTTATATTCGTCTTCGTTGATATCAACAAACAACGGTAGATTTGTTGAAGTACTTACACCACGGGTACTATAAGAAAAAAACGCAATACCTCTGTCCGTGAGGTAATCGGCAAGGAAATCGAAGGAGTTGTGCTCGTTATCCACTGGTATGCGCGTGTCGGCTGGTAGGCGGAACTGCCTATCATACGTATATGCACCGGATCCATGTATATATAGAACAAGTTTCGGCACCGCGCTCGTCCCATCCGGCATTGCCAATTTACCTTTAATGCCATATCCATCAAATGATTTTATTTCCATTAAGTTTTTCATAATTACACCTCAAACAGATTATTCACGAACATTCCTCTATGTAGCTGTTCAACTTGAAAACGGTCTTTGTTTTCAAGTTGAACCTTACAGTAATTACACCTTATCGGACTATTTTATGGTTTAGCGAGTATAACCGGTTGATTTCAGTATAATAAAAACACCGAAGCAATGCAAGCGATTTTACGCAAGGCGTTTTCTACGGTGTTTTTATTACGGATATTTTGATTATAATGGCTAAGCGGCTTTCCGCGCCCTTTCACTTAACACTACCCCAAGCATTGGCAAAGCACCAAGCCCGGTATAAGCAAATATACTTAGAACCACGTTATCAACGGTAAGTATATCGTTCATTCCTGCATTAGATGCAAGGATACTCAACAATATAATGCAGATGGTTGAAACGGCAATAGTTACTATAGATAGCTTTATGACCTTTTTCGGTTTTTCAAACCCGCTTTTTGTGCTTTTTAGGCATAAGCAACCAAAGCAGACATACCATATACAGTAAAACACGATCAAAACCCATGAAAATACCATACCAAAGTTCATATCTATAGGTGTTCCCTGCGACGCAAACCAGCCAAGTAAGGTTATCGACCCAATGAGCAAACACAAATGCGTAACGCCGATAACCAAGTAAAGCGCTCCGCTCCCGAACAGAAAGCCGTTACCCTGCACGGAGCGCGAGACGAAATAATCCGCCGTGACAGCCGCCACGAAGATGATGATAGAAAATGCCAATAACCAACCGACGGTCGCCCTCACGTTTGCACCCATCCCGTTTATTATACGTATGGACATAAACATAATTACTGTGGACACAAACCCTGCCATTTGGGCAAAGGCATACGCGGGTTTCCTCGCTTCAGCGGGTTTTTGGAACGATATTGCTAACCGGATAGCAGCAATCCCCAACAAAACAGGGACAAGGTATACCGCAAAATAAAGCACCACTACCATAATCATGGCGAAAGTTATTACCCCTTGGGAACCGGATAGATCACCAAAAAATGCCGATAAAAAACCATAGACGCTCATAGGTTCGTAAACGACAGGCTGACCCCACCAGCCGCCGCCAACGGGTAAGTCCATCCAGGTTAAAAAGAAGAGTATGAATGATAACGCGCAGAAAGCCAAAATCGTAATAAACGGTACGAAATCGGGGAATTTCGCCGGCATTAGAAGATTTGTCTTTGGAATTTGCCTATTTACCGTTTTTTCAAAGGGATGGCCGCAGCTTGAACAAAATGCATTACCCTCTGCAGATTTTTCACCGCATTGTGTACAGAACATTGTCATAATCATTCCTACTTTCTATTTTTTACCAGAAAGCTCGCCACGTCCGCACCCTTAGTGCCTCGGCCGAAACCTGCGTCCATGCCGTGCTCACGCGCGGACTCGTGCGTAACCTGCGTACCGCCCGCGACGAGGAGAAACTTATCGCGTACACCCTTCTCCACGCAAATATCGTGGATTTTCTTCATGTTCTTGGTATGGATATCGTCATGGGTGATGATCGTAGACACGAGGATTGCGTTAGCATTAGCCTCGATCGCCGCGTCCACCATCTTTTCACATGGCACAGAGGTTCCAAGATAGATGTATTTGATTCCGTACTTTTCAATACCGCCGTGCTTTATGTCCAAAATTTCCTTTAAGCCCACTGAATGCTCATCGTTGCCAACGGTGCCAGCCACGATAAGGATCGGCTTTGCAGCCACGCCATCGCGGATCTCCTGCTCACCAAGCACCGGGATAGATTCGGGGATGGTGAGATCTTTTATGTTGATATCAAAGTTCACGCGGCCCTTAATCTCAACCAACGTGCCCTCGGACGGGTGAAGCTCGCGCTTATGCACGACTTGCACATCGGTCAGCCCCATCTTTTCGCCGCATTTAATCGCCGCAAACTCGGCGGTTCGCATGTCTACGGGCAGGAAGATGCTGGTTGTGACGATACCGTCCGCCTTCCATTCAACCTCTGGTTTTATCAGCTCGCCGCCTTCGTATTTCTTTACTTCATCAAGCCGTGCGTTTACATTGTCCATTTCGTCCAGTTCATCGATGTAGATAATTTTGGACCTATCGCTGAAAGTGTCGCCGCCGATTGCTTCGTCCGCCGTCTTAAACTGCGGCGGTATGTTGTTGTAACCATAATGTACGGACACAGGGGCAAAATAATCCGCGTCGCGCTCAAACACCATGCCGGCGCCGATGCCGCCGTCTATCTGGCGTGGTATGCCGTCTCCGTTCCGCTCCGGGTAGCAGCCGCTGTCAATAAAGAATCTGTCCTCAACCGCTTGGAAGTATCCGCCAACTTGGAGGATTTCCTCCATAAACAAAATCGCTCGTTCCTTAAGCTCGCGCACATCGTCACCCAATGGGCCGTCGCGATCGATCTTTACAAGGTCGCGCAACCCGTCCATACCGTTTAGGGCTTGGCGCGCTGTATCAACGGCAGCGATGTTATTGTAATGCCACGGTACGTTGCGCCCCTCGTCCGGCGTTATCGTTGATTGAATATCGGCGGATGTAAGGCGTGAAATTACGAGGTTAAGCGTATGCGTGACCGTAGCTTCGCGCATGTCCGATTCCATGTATTTCGTATGCTGCTGCGCGCGCATTTTATAGTCTTTGAAGAAATCACGAAGCGCAACAGCGTAAGGTAGGTCAAGCCGCATACATGGTGCGGGCGGCGCGGTTGGCGGTACGGTTGATAGCGCGATATTTTCCGGCTTTACGCCTACTCTGCGGCTAAAAATTGAATTTATAGCGTGCTGAACCATCAGTTCCGGCATTACTTTCCAAGCCTTCATTGCAGTGGCGTTGGCATTGTGCGCGCCGTCTATCTGGAGGATTTCCGCCCATGCCATTATTTTCTTGGCCTCACATGCGTCCACAAAAGAACGGATCATGTTGATATTTCTATATAGAACGTTATATTGCGGGTCTTGGTGTGCGCCGTTGACGCCTTCTTCGGCGAACATAACAGCGATATCCGGCCCGGCCACGCCAGAAATGTAGGAATGGAAATTAATCGGCCTGCCGACTTCCTCCTCAATCAAATCAAGCGCTTTACGGCTTGCGCGCACCTGCTTGCGCGTGATGGTAACTCCTCCGATACCGTGCGGCGTACCCTCGATAAGCGAATCGTAATGCGACTGCCCCGCCGTGCGGATGACCATGATATGGTCCGCGCCGCTCCATGCGGCCATGCGCATACGGCGGATATCATCCTCAAAGCGGCCGCTGGCGATTTCCGTCGTCAACACGCAGTCCGTCTGCGGGTCAATCTTACCAAGCCCGCGTGAGCCAGGTAACGGTATGCTGTTCGTCAACGATTCCGACGTTTCGTTAAATTCAAAGTCTCCTATTGTGCGCTTTACCCCGCGCCCTTCGCGCCAATGCCAACCGCGGCGTTTGGGGCTGTATTTGTCAAGGTCTTTAAGCAGTTCCCTGATATCCATCTTCTCGTTCGGATTGATTTTCATTACACTTGCCCCCCTTCAAAAAGCGTGTCAACGGTGTCCCATTCCTTACCGTCGGCAAGAAGCAAGCCGGCTTCACGCACTGAGATACCCTTTTTTTCAGATAGGCGCCAAACGATGTTACCGCACCCTTTCCCCATAAGACCTTTACGCATAACGCCCTCGACTATCGGCGCAACCTCAACGCTTGAAAACCCCATACGCAAAAGGACACTACGTTCAACGGCGGGCGTCGTATTCTTATATCCCATGTCAAGCATTGGCTGCACTATCTTTTCGGCAAGTTCCCAAAACTTAGTATACAACTGCTCGTCCAACAGCTCCGCCAGATGTTTTCTGCGGGCGTCAAAATCGTCTTCTCTTTTCATCTCTATGTCTCCTCTATCTTGTTTCGATATCAAGATTCCCTGTAACCGCCGAAACTATTACGGCGTGTGGCACACCATAGTTTTGGAGTGAAGCGTTGCCAACCGGCGAACCATTCAACCTCATGCCGCCAAAAACGGCCGTGAATGTGACGCTCGTATTCGCAAGCTCACTCTCCGTAAGTATAATCCTGCAGTTGCCATTAACGATATCAATCGAAAGCGTGGTAAAGTCTGCGTTTTCCACATGCACCGTTCCGTTCACAACTTCAGCGTTAATTGCCGTAGCGGCAGTATCTCGTATAAACACGCCTCCGTTCACAACTTCCGCCATAAAACTCCCAAAACTGCTTTCGTCCGCATTTACCATCCCGTTAATCACGTTAATGTTTACCGCGCCGTTAGTGATATAACCTACAACACATACAGAGTTATTGATTGTGCTGATATTGACGTCGCCGCCAAACCCTGCCGGAATTATAATTGTGATGTGTATGTAAGACTCTACGCCACGTACGTCGGCAAGGTATTCATGAAGCCAATTTGTTTGGTACATATTTCTGCCGATCGTTTGAAATGTGCCGTTAAAAACGCCGCTTCCGTCCACACGGCGGAGGGGCATTTCGTCACTATGAACCCTAAGCGCATTCCCAGTAACCTCAAAGGAAAATTGACTTTCCATCCATTTTTCATACTGAATGGTTACGTAATCCACGTAACCTTGGGTCATAACTATGGTACCGTTGAAATTGGCTTCAAATTCAATTTCCGTAATATCAGCAAATACGGCCTCACCCGGTATAGAAGCCTGGAATACAAGCTGCGCAAGCATATCAATGTCTTCATGGAAGATATGCCCTTCACGCGCTTGGTACAACGCAGCTTCGCCGCCGCCAGGCACCGCGATGCTGACTGGCGTTACTCGATTACAAGCAGATAAAAACAACACGGCGGCTAGGACTGCAATTAACATAAATCGTTTCATATCTTCCTCCAATTATGTAAGTTAGGCTAAGGCTTCGCGTACAAACGCTACGTCCGTCTTCGTCTCTTCTGCAAGGAATGAAGCATCCGCATCGGAAAACTCTGTCACGCCATAATTATTCATGCAGTTCTTGATGTATGACTTACGCGCCTTGCCCAGGTCATAGTCACGCACCTTAATTTGCGACGGACAAGACGGCAGTACAATAGACGCACCCGGTACCTCTGTGTTTGGATCGCCAAACAAAATACTTATGCCGTTCGCTCTAGCAAAAGAAAGTTGCGGCATATGGTGCTTGCCCGCACCAGTATACTCCGTCTCCTGCACAACAATGATTTGGCCATCATCCATTTCCTGCGCCAAAGCAAACGCCGCCGTCAACGAAGTATTGCCGGCCGGGCCGCGCTCCAGCCCCTCTAGCGCGGACAAGGCTTCCGTCATATAGAAGACTTCACCCTGTTTCACAAGAAGATATCTGTCCAAATAGCGAAGAGACCGTGCAGCGTTACGCGGCACGTCCGACCTATCCGGCCAGGTGGCGAATGGAATGCCGAAGCCAGTATGCCCGGTGGTAAAGGATTTGCGGTTAAAGGCCGTATCGGACGCCATATGTAGGCCTGACAAGTCAACGCTCGCACCAATAACCTGAGACTTTGCCCCGGATTTTATAAGCCCACGCGCTGTACCCGTTACGTTTCCGCCACCCGCATGCGTTATAAGTACGACATCAGGGTGCTTACCCTCACGCGACATAAACTGGCTGGCAATCTCCGCTCCAAGCGTTTCGACGCCTGCAATACCAAATGGCGTGTATAGGCTGGCATTAAAATAGCCAGTCTCTTCCAACAGAATCAGAAACATGTAAAACAACTCTGGCCCTACGGATAGCTGGATAACCTCCGCTCCCATCGCCTCACATGCGCGCTGTTTCTCTAAAATCTCGGGTTGGCCAACCTTGCGCCCGTCAAAACATTCCTGAACGATTATACACTTGAGGCCGAGCTTTGCCGCTTGGCTGGCTACTGCCGCGCCATAATTACCGCTGGTAGCTGTAATAACGCCTTTATACCCAAGTTTTTTCGCATGATACACGGCACACGCCGCGCGCCGAGCTTTAAAGCTGCCGCCAGGATTACACGCTTCATCTTTAACGAAAATACGTGCCGCTCTGCCTGTTTTGCTCACTTTTCTAGCAAGCGCAGTGATATTTTTCAATTCAATTATAGGCGTTTCGCCGACGGTAACTTCCCCTTGAATTTTTACAATCTCATCAAGGGAATAACCTGTTTCGCTCATCATTTTTTCGTAATCAAAGCCAATGCCGCCGGATTCGTACACGGAATAGTCTATACCGATGGATTTTTTCATAATCTCGTTCTTGCGCGCCATGACGGCGGCGTAGGAATTGTCTTTCATCATACAACCTCTTCCAACATTTCACGCACTTGTTTCCGTATTGCGTCCAACTCCGGTACGTAGCTACCCCAACCATGGTGGTAGCCCGGTTCGATTTCCTCAAGTATACCAGCTGCTTTTCTACCGGTTACGGTTTCAACCTCAACAACGTCTCCGATAGCCAAATCCGTATGATCCATGGTTGTATAACCTTTCACCCATAATAACAACGGCACAGCCTTTGTATCCTCCGGTACTTGTGGGGCGC
The DNA here is from genome assembly GCA_009785555.1 of Defluviitaleaceae bacterium. Taxonomy (GTDB): domain Bacteria; phylum Bacillota; class Clostridia; order Lachnospirales; family WRAX01; genus WQWB01. Next base: position 46,973 of record WQWB01000004.1, read on the forward strand.
GTTCACCCGCTTCAAGCACCGTACTTCGTATTTGAACCCAAGTTCCTTTGGCAATCGTCATTATCTTAGCTTCTCCTCGCAAATAAACGCTCTAAAATCACCCATAATCGCGCGCGGTACAGGTAAGTCAAGCATAGTAACGACACCTGGACGCGAATTTATAACATGAGGTATCATATTTACGCTCATCGCTATTGTACCTATTCCACCCGGAATTTCCGGAGTAATGGACATATTGATATCCGGCGTGCCCTTTATTTTAATATAGTCGCCGGTATTTGTGCCTTCTATATGTGGGTAAATCTGTTGCGGATGATCCATATGTATAAGCATTTCGCCGTTTACATAGCCATACCCCTGCTGACGTATGCCCGCTAAGTTGCCCGGCTCTACGGTTGCGTACGGCGCTTCCCGCAAAGTATTAGACACGATCGGATCCTTCGTCTGTTCAACCTTTTCGAGTTTCCAGCCCAGCGCGTCCGCAACCATTCCGATGGATTCGGGGAAGCCGACGTGCCCAGCCAAATTATCTTCCGCCATGCGTTTGTTAAATTCTTCCGGAGAAATGCCTACACCCTGCTCGTGCATTACCGTTTGACCAAAGGGTGACAGGTCGTTCACGCGTTGAGCGAATATAGAGCTTACCTCTTCGCAAGTACCCGTAAGCGCGATAATTAAATAGTCCAGTACAAAACCTGGGTTGATGCCGGTACCCAATGCGGTTACGCCGTTGGCCCTGGCGATTTTGTCAAGCTCCGCTGTCAGCTCCGGGTTTTGCGCCTGCGGATAAGCGAACTCCTCCGCCGTGGATACAACGTTGATTTTGCATTCCAATGCCATCTTAATTTTGTCATAAGAATCCTTCGTAAACGAATCCGTGCAGATAACAACGACATCACAGCTTTTTTCGTAAATCACCTTTTCGTACTCGCCGTCGATAAAGACTTCAGGATGGCTGCCTCGCGTCATACCCAACACTTCGTGGATTTCTTTACCGATGTTCGACGAACGGTTAAGTACGCCGGTAATTTCAACGCCTTTCTTCTTCAGAAGCATTGCGGCAATACCGCTGCCCATCGCGCCAAATCCCCAAATCGCCACTTTTACGTTTCTCATTTTTAGTTTCTCCTTATGATTTATATTTAATGGATAAAATCTACTATAAATGGGCTTTCACCAATACGTTACATGCCCTTATGCGTTCCAAAATCTGCTTAGGCAAACCCAGGCAACACACCCGGGTTATTTGTTTCGCATAAACTCCCGCCAATTAAGATCACCCTGTTCCAACGCAAGGATAAGCACCTCGGCCGTCGCTAAATTGGATGCAAACGGTATGTTATGAACGTCGCAAAGCCTGGCAATCTGGTTAAAGTCCGAGTCTGTCTCAAATGCCGCCTCCGGGTCGCGCAGAAAAATCACGAGGTCTATGTCATTGTGGGATACCTGTGCGCACAGCTGCTTAACGCCGCCAACGTGGCCTGCAAGATAGCGCGTTAACTTAAGCCCCGTAGCCGTCTCAATCATCCATGCCGTAGTATCCGTCGCATAGACCGTATGCTTGCTTAAAATATGCCTGTACGCGACGCAAAAATTCTCCATCAACTGCTTTTTGCTATCATGTGCTGATAATGCGATATTTATAAGATTACCTCCTTATCTAATATGCATCCAACGCTTAAATATGCTTAATGAAGCGAAGTCTTGGCAGCTATCACACAGCTTGCGCGAGCATACTTTAAAATTGGACTGGTTATGAACCACAATTTCCTTTGTTCTTAAATCGTCTCTCATATTTAGCCAGCGCGACATCCAGCGCCGCCGGCATGTCAACACCAAGTTCATACGACAACGCAAACAGCGCAAACAGGCAGTCACCTATCTCGCCGACGGTTTCGTCCGTACGGACAAATCCTTTCTTTCCGTAATCCGTCGCCTTAATCAGTTCCTTACCCAGCTCACCGACTTCGGATACCAAGTCTATATATCTCACCGACGGGTCTGTACGCAGGTTATATTTATCAAGAAACGCCGTAACTTTATCTTTCATTCTATTTCTCCAAAAACATCGTTTTTCTTTCCGGTTTCATGCCAATGTTAAGTACAATTCCTATGGCCGCAAGATTTATCCACATAGACGATCCGCCCGCGCTAACGAAGGGCAACGGTATGCCCGTGGTAGGCAAAAGCTGCGTCGTTACGCCGATATGGACGAAGGCCTGTATGCCTATCATCGCGCCTATGCCTGCGGCAAGCAAACGCCCTGCTAAACTGTTGGCGCGAAAGCCTATTATAAAGCATTTTATAACTATCGCAAATATAACGGCAATTGTTAAAACACTACCCCAAAACCCAAACTCCGCTCCAATAACGGCAAAGATAAAATCGTTATGCGCGAGCGGTACGGGTATTGCGTTGCCAAACAAACCACGCCCCCAAAAGCCGCCTGTACCGATAGCCCACACACTCATCTCCGCTTGGTGTATATTGGCCGGTGTAACGTTAATGCCGAAAAACGGTTTGATCCTGTTCTCTAATTGAAATGGTTGGAAGATTTGGTCAACAATTAAATGCTCTTCTCTGTGGATATCGTAAATGAAGAAAAGAAGGAGTGGAGTGATAATTAAAAGGCCTATGATTATATATTTATACCGTATACCGCTCATAAACAGCATTACAAGGAGAAGCGCAGTCAGTAAGATGCTTACGGCTAAGGATGGCTGCATGACCGTCAGAAGTATCGGAACCGCACCGGTGAAAAGCATTATACCTATCGCCCACCAACGGTTTATACTGTCCTGGAAGTTCTCCGCAAATTTCGCAAAAAAGATAAGCATAAAGACCTTAGCGAATTCCGACGGCTGGAGCGTTGGGCTGGAGCGGCCAGGAATGTACAGCCAGCGGCGCGGGAAGTCCTCTACAAGCGGCGGCATAATAAGCACAACAGTGAGCATGACGATTGAAAGAACGGCAAAGACAACATAAAAACGGCAGATTAATTGATAATCCACCATTGATACGGCAAAAAGCACGAAAATACCGCTCGCTAACCATACGATTTGCGAGTTGAAGGCCGTCCTAACCTGCAGGGCTGTTGCCGGACCCGCGTTTTGGGCAATAGAACCGATAAGCACGACGCCAAATACCGATAAAAGTAACACAAGCCCAACCAGCACCAAGTCGCAGGTTGTAATAAACTTCCTTATTTTGCCAAGAATATCTACTCTTCGCATCATTTAAATTTCTCTATTTCATTTTCCTAAGTGAAAGAACCGGTATATTAGCCACAAGCACCGGCTTGCCGTCTTCGGCAGACTGGGACTGAGAAATTTGGATATCCATCGCCTTTTCGTCAAAATCCATATATTTGGCTATAACTTGGAGGATGTCCGTTTTCATCGCTTCTAACATATCAGGGCTGCAATTAAGCCTATCCTGCGTGAGCACGAGCTTTAACCGCGACTTTGCCACATCTTTAGAGTCTTTTTTCTTCTTCCAAAACATAAACTACGCCCCCAATCCGATCTTCTTTTTAAATTTAGACCAAAAGCCGCCTTCTTGCTCAAGCTCAAGCATAGGTACGTCCGGGTCGACTATCCTATCCGTAATGTTGCGGAACGACGCACCCGCGCGTGATGACTGGTTGGTGACGGCCGGCTCGCCGCGGTTCGTCGCGACGACGATAGCCTCATCGTCCGGCACGACGCCTAATACGTCGATCGCGAGGATCTCCGTAACGTCCTCAAGGTTCATCATATCGCCCTTCTTTACCATGTCTATTCGGACGCGGTTAAGGATCAACTTTATGTCACGCACTTCTGCGGCTTCAAGGAGGCCGATTATCCTGTCCGCGTCACGTACAGCGGACACCTCTGGCGTTGTAACGACAAATGCCTTATCCGCACCGCTGATGGCGTTTTTGAAGCCCTGTTCAATACCGGCCGGGCAGTCTACCAAAATATAATCAAACTCTTCCTGCATACTGGCCGTAAGTTTTTTCATCTGCTCCGGGCTTACGGCATCCTTATCGCGCGTTTGCGCGGCGGGGAGTAAGAACAGGTCTGGGTATCGTTTATCGCGTATAAGCGCCTGTTTAAGGCGGCAATGCCCCTCTATAACGTCTACCAAATCGTAGACTATACGGTTTTCAAGCCCCATAACGACATCTAGGTTGCGCAAGCCAATATCTGCATCAATCAAAACCACTTTCTTACCCTTAACAGCCAGGCCGACGCCAAGGTTTGCGCTTGTGGTCGTTTTGCCAACACCGCCCTTACCGCTGGTAATAACAATGACTTGGCCTTTGCCGCCATGGGAACCACTTTTTCCGGGTTGAGCCATTTATCTCTTTCCTCCTATGAATGTAACTTTTATGTAATGCTTTAATTATACCACTTAATTTCATTTTACACAATATTTTTTTCCAGATATGGTTTTATTGGTTTATATCTGCTTAAACCTCTTCAGCCTAAGCGCATTAAGTAGCACAGATATACTCGACAGCGTCATCGCCGCCGCGGCTATCGCCGGTGTAAGAAGCGTACCCGTCCAAGCGTACAGCACGCCCGCCGCGATAGGTATACCCGCGCTGTTGTACGCAAACGCCCAAAAAAGATTCTGCTTTACATTGCGCGTCGTAGCCTTTGAAAGCCGTATGGCCGTTGCTACGTGGTATGGGTTGCTGTTCATCAGCACGATTTCCGCACTTTCCATGGCCACGTCCGCACCGCTGCCAATGGCGATACCAACGTCCGCCTGCATCAGCGCGGGCGCATCATTTATCCCGTCACCTACCATACCGACCTTTTTGCCGCTTTCTTGCAATTTTTTAACCTCATTAGCTTTCTCACCAGGCAAAACCTCCGAAAGTACCGCCTTTATGTCAACCTTCGCGGCAATAGCTGCCGCCGTACGCTTATTGTCACCCGTAAGCATGATCGTTTCGATACCCATTCCATTCAGCTTCGCCACGGCCGCAGCAGCTGTTGGCTTTGGTGCGTCCGCTACGGCGATAATCCCTGACATTGCGCCGTCAAGCACTATGTACATCGGCGTTTTACCTTCATTTGCAAGAGTATCGGCAGCTTTAGTCATATCTTCCGTCAACCCGATATCGTTTTCGTTCATAAACTTGAGATTGCCTGCAAGCAGTTTCCTCCCGTCAATACTACAACTTATGCCTTGTCCGATAATGGCTTCAAACCCTGTAATTGCAAGGAACTCCATATCACGCAATTCTGCCGCTCTGACGATAGCCTCGCCAAGTGGGTGTTCGCTGCCTTTTTCGCCGCTAGCGGCATACTTTAACAAATCATTTTCATCTATGTCATCGTAACAAAAAATATCTGTAACCTCCGGGCGCCCTTCCGTGATCGTGCCTGTTTTATCGAAGACGACAACGTCAAGTTTACACGCGGTTTCAAGCGCTTCGCCGCCTTTTATAAGGATACCGCTCTCCGCACCTTTTCCAGTTCCAACCATTATCGACGTAGGCGTAGCAAGCCCCAGCGCGCATGGACACGCAATAACAAGCACAGTCACGAACACTGTCAACGCACGGTTTATATCACCAGTCGCCAAAATCCAAATTACAAACGAAAACAACGCAATACCAAGCACGACGGGCACAAATATACCGCACACCTTATCCGCCAGCTGCGCTATGGGTGGTTTGGAATTTTGCGCGTCATCCACAAGTTTTATGATCTGCGAAAGTGCCGTCTCCTCACCAACCTTTTCTGTTGTTATGTGGAGAAGGCCGTTTTTGTTGATGGACGCGGCGTATACCTTATCGCCCATCGCCTTGTCCACCGGCATGCTTTCGCCCGTAAGCATGGACTCATCAACGCTGGACACACCGCTTTCTATAATGCCATCCACGGGCATTTTTGCACCCGGTTTAACAATTAGAAGCATACCAGGCATTACGTCGTCTATGTCAAGCTCTATCTCTTTGCCGTCCATAAGCACCGTCGCCACGCGCGGACGCAGGCCCATCAGCTTCTTTATGGCCTCACCGGTACGCCCTTTGGTGTATGATTCCATCACCCGACCCAAAAGGATAAGCGCAATTATCATGCCAGCAACTTCGAAATAAAGGTTCATGTGATAGTGCAGATCACCCATCAGCACACGTACCGTGGCATACAGCGAGTACAGCATCGCAGCCGACGTGCCGATGGCAATCAGGCTATCCATATTTGGCGCGCGGTTCCAAAACGATTTAAACCCGACGGAATAAAACCTGTACCCTGCAGCAACTATAGGCGCGGTTAGAAACAACTGCGCCAGCGTGAAATTAAGCGGGTTCAACTCGTGATTGAGAAACCCCGGTACGGGCAAATACCAGCTAAACGGAAGCATATGCCCCATACCTATGTACATAAGCGGCAAACCAAAAACCGCAGCTATAACAAGTTTGACCCGCAAAACCTTTGCCTCACGGGTTTTGCGGAAGTCGTCCTCGTCCGTATTCTTCGTATTTTCCGCCCAGCCGAACCCGGCCTTCTCAACGCGTGCCTTGATATCATCAAGCGATGTAACACTGGCGTCAAATGTTACGGTCAAACGCTCCGTCGTCAGGTTTACGAAACATGCGTCCACGCCGTCCATCTTAGAAACGCTACGCTCAACACGCGCCTGGCAGGCGGCGCAGGTCATACCTGTTATTTTAATGGTTTGTTTATCTTTCATATATTAATTCCTGCCTTACATCCTAATTCAATAAGAGTTTTTACGTAGCGTTCGGTCTGCCTGTTTGTATTAAAGATATCATTACTGTTCAAGTTATGATCAAGCACATCCGCATCCTTCAACACCTCATCCAGCGGCTCGTGAACAACATTCTTGTTACTATGCCTGGCAATGGCCGTTGTTATGATTGCAATTTCCTCATCAGTATAACCGCCAACCGCTCGAAGCATTTTCTCAGCAACCGGTGCACCAAACTCCGCATGGTTTTCGGCCGACTTGTGCGTTATTTGATAAATATCATGCAGAAGCCCCGCCGCCGCAGCAAGCTCGGCATCCACACCCCGTTTAATGGCCAACAATGCACAAAACTTCGACACACCGTATAAATGATGGAAAAAGTGACGGATTTCAGAGCGGCTGCATTCAAATAACAATTTGTCAACCTCCGCGCGCAAAAGAGTAAGCCTATGTTCCATGTCAGTCTCTTTTCTATTAAAACTCCATCAAATCGCCAAAGATATCTTCTAAGGTAATAACGAGATCATCAAATATAGATACCTTTATTTCGGTTTTGTGGTCTTTACGTTCATCATCAGTCAGATCTGCAAAATCTTCTTCTCTATAATGAACATACGTTTCATCTAAGACAAATTTTCCGTCTTTTGATAAAAACACGTCAATAAAACGGTTAAGCGGGTCAACAATCCAATATTCTTTAACTCCGCTTGCTTCGTACACATCCTTTTTATATCCCCTATCTTTCTTTGATGTAGATTGCGAAAGAATTTCCACAACCATATCCGGTGCGCCATGTATACCGTTCTTCTTGATTTTATTTAGATCGCAAACTATAGAAATATCAGGAACAAAGTTATCTTTTTCAGTTAAAAAAACATCAATCTCGCTAAACACTTTACATGTTTTCCGTTTGAGGTATTGACGGATTTCACCAAATATCCCGCCGGAAGATTCAACATGCGGTGCTTGTGGCCGCGGCGGTGACATTAATGTAATTACTCCATTCAAAAGCTCTTTAACTATTTTTCTTTCGCGAAATGATTTTTCATTTAAATTCAAAGCCGTAGCAGACATACTCATGCTCCTTTCTTAAATAACCTTTATCTACTATAATTCGGCGCTTCCTTTGTGATATCCACGTTATGCGGGTGGCTTTCCTTCAGCCCGGCCACGGAAATACGGGTAAACTCGGCATTATCTTGCAAATACTTCACCGTTGGCGCACCGCAATAACCCATGCCGCTGCGAAGGCCGCCAAGCATTTGGTATATAACCTCGCTGACAGAGCCTTTGCACGGCACGCGCCCCTCTATGCCTTCCGGTACGAATTTTTGCGTATTCTCTTGGAAGTACCGATCCTTGCTGCCTAACTCCATCGCGCCAAGGCTACCCATGCCACGGTATGATTTATATTTGCGACCCATATACGTCTCAACATCGCCTGGGGCCTCGTCGCACCCCGCAAACATACTGCCTAGCATACAAACGCTTGCACCGGCGGCGATAGCCTTTGTCAACTCACCAGAATATTTTATACCGCCATCCGCAATTATCGGTACATTGTGTGGTTTCGCGGCTTCGGCCGCGTCATATATCGCCGTAACCTGAGGTACGCCTATACCCGCGATAACGCGCGTCGTGCAGATAGAACCCGGCCCAATACCCACCTTAACAGCGTCCGCGCCGGCGTTTATAAGGTCAAGCGTACCGCTGCCCGTCGCAACGTTGCCAGCAACGACTTGCAGGAATGGGTATGCCTTCTTTATATTCGTGACGGCGTTAAGTACGTTGCGGGAATGCCCATGGGCTGAATCCACCACGATAACATCCACATCCACAGCCGCAAGCGCAGCCACCCGCTCCATACAATCCGCGCCCGCACCAACGGCGGCGGCGGCAAGAAGCCTGCCTTCCGAATCCTTTGCGGACATCGGGTATTTCCTAACCTTCGTGATATCTTTAATTGTAATAAGCCCACAAAGATGGCCGTGTTCGTCCACTATCGGCAGTTTCTCTATCTTATGGCGCGTCATGATTTCCAAGGACTGCTCAAGTGTAGTTCCGACTGGGCAGGTTATCAAATTACTCTTCGTCATCACTTCGTAAATCTTTTTATCATGATTTGTCTCAAAGCGTATATCCCTGTTTGTTATTATCCCAACCAATTTGCCGCCCTCAACAACAGGGACGCCTGAGATATGAAACTCGGCCATCTTTTTGTCCGCCTCATGCACATAGTTATTTGGCGAAAGGAAAAACGGGTTCGTGATAACGCCGTGTTCTGACCGCTTTACCCTATCAACCTGCTGAGCCTGGGTTTCTATGCTCATGTTTTTGTGTATTACGCCGATACCACCGTGGCGCGCAAGGGCAATGGCCATACGGCTCTCCGTCACCGTGTCCATTCCCGCACTCATAAGAGGCGTATTTAGTTTAATTTTCTTTGTCAACATGGTTTCTAGGTTTATATCAACCGGCAAAACCTCCGACCGCGCTGGGATCAATAAAACGTCGTCAAACGTGAGTGAGTCTTTAACTAATTTGTGCATGTGAATAGCCCTCCCCTTTTATATATCTATTCTTTAGCATAGATAGAGTTTAATACGTCCATCGCTTTTTCATAATTTTCATTTGAATGATTATTCAGATTTTTTTCACTTGTTATAATATATCCTAATTTCTCATAAATTTTTACGGCTCTATGGCTCCATGTTTGCGTATGCAGATAAAAATCCCTATCCCCTTCAATTTCAAGCGTCAATTGTAAAACTTTTGAAACGATGGCTTTACCCAACCCCAAGTTTTGGTAATTGGGATGTACGGCAACCCAATGCAACCACGGGTCGCGCCGAATGCCGGTATAGTTCCACCACGCAGTGCTTGTCGCGATTTTTTCGCCTTTTTCATTTTCTATAAACAGGCATCGCCTTTCGAGTTCCGATACAAATGGTAAATACTCTTTTTGGAAATATATAAGTGCTTCCAGCTCGTCCGAAAACTCATAAACGGACGCTTCAATCTTAGCCCATGCCTTTTCATCCCCGGGTTTAAAGAAGGAAAATTTGAACCCGGTTGGCAATTCGGCCACAGGTATTGGAGTGCCTTTTTTTCTGTGCATTAATATGTCGAAATACGGGACGCTTTTGTCTAACATAATTTTATTGTTATCCTTAATAAATTTTACTTTGTAATCTCCAATACAAAGACAATATATGATGCGTACTGTGAAGGGTGTAAATAATGCGACTAATGCATATATTATTTGCAAAAAGTTCAATCAGTAAAATTAGCTGCTTCGTAATCTTCAAGCCTCTTATCATAAAGTTCTAACCATTTACTTAACCCAACGGCTATGCCCTTTTCAGATTCGATTATTAATCTTTCCCATTCGGTTCCGACAAATAGATTTATAAGTTTGTACGCATTGCTAATATTTGAAAAATATAATTCCTTGTATTTATAATTTAGTTCATCTTTATTTTCAGATCGATTATACTTCATAAAATATTTTATTGAGTTTTCTTTTAAAATTTTAAAGCACTTTATGATTTCAACATCTTTACGATAACTAGAATCAAGATACCCGCTTAAGGTATAAAAATTTTCAAGCAACTCCCGAATGGAATCTACGTCTTGTTTAATCGTAAACGCATTTAAAACTGTAGGATGTGCAAGAGCAAAAAATTTTGACGAATATACAACAAGGTTATCTAACCTCTCCTTTCTGCGCGTTAAAGCTATGCTAGTAAGACGTGATTTTGCGGATAAACGTAATGAGGTTATTAGACCAACAAGGCTAACCAAAAAAGTTAAGAAAATAGCAATCAATTGCAAATAATCTTTTACTTCCATATGAACCCTGCCTCCACAAACATAAATTTTTTCACAAAAACCACACTCTAGTGGTACATATGTGCGCCATTTAGTTATCGTCGTAATGCCCTTTACATGAAATTACTAACAAATCTTTTTCATTTTGCTGACAATACACAAGTCTATCCCCTTTATTTATCTGTCTGGAGAATCTCACAGGATTTTTGTAATGCTTTAATTTTTCAGGTTTACCCCTGCCGTCTAACATTCCATACTTTTGAATATCGCTGATAAGGTCATAGATTTTTTTGGCAGTTGAACGGTCTGATTTTAACCAGTTTTTAACTCTTTGTTTGCAATGTCGGTAAAATATACATCCACAACTACTACCCCTCCACCAAGGCTTTCAGTTCATCCATTGAATATTTTACTACTTCGCCTCGTTCAGCCTGTGCGATGGATTCATCGAGTTTAGCAAGATATTCATTGTTGGCTTGTTGAATTGTAGTTAATTCAAACGGCACTTTTTTCTCCCGTACTAATGCCCTCAGGCTAGAGTTAATATAGGTAGTCATATTTAATCCGATTTCATTCAACATATCTTCTGCCTGTTGTTTCACATGTTCATCAACTCTTACAGTTATTGCTCTTGACATAATAAAATCACTCCTTTATATAGCCATTATATTGCAAATAGGTGATATTTGCAATATGCACATAATTTCAAAGCAAGGCGTTATTTCAACCCTTCACAGCCATCTTCTTACAACATAATTGTTACTTCGCCAACGCCAATTCAATAAGTTCCCACACGCCGCTAACAACCCAATTTGCGGCGTTTTTTATCGCATCCACGCCGTTTTCCATGGCATATCCGTTGAAGGCGGTTATCATATCCATATCATTATAGGAATCACCTATCGCATAGATATTTTCGTGCTTAACCCCCATATGGCGGGCGTATTCCGATACGCCGGTAGCTTTGTTGACACCCGCAGGAGGCGCATTAAGCCAATGCCAGTTTACTAAAGCACTCACCACATCAGCGTGGTGTTTGTTCAGTTCTTCGGCCACAACCATCGCAGTTTCGCCCGATTCGTACAGCGAATATATTTGTACGAATTCACGGATATCATTTACGGCGGTATGCGGCATCCAGTTTTCATTTTTGGGGTCAAGCGTGTTTTCATAATTAAAGTGATATACGCGCTTTGGAGTAACAATGTCGGCATAATCACCTTTTTTACGAAGCACTATGGGCAACAAATCGGCCATACGGTGTGTTGTGCCCATCAATCGCTTCAACAGCACCGGTGTTACATTACGTAAATCATAAATATCCACGCCATTGTACACAATTACAAAATCTATAACCAAATTAGCTTCAGCTATCGTGGGTACGAAACCGTGGTCACGCCCAGTTACTATCCCAAAGAGATTACCGGCCGCCCGCCACTTAGCTATGGCATCGCGGTCTTTAGAGCTAACGCCATGGTGGCTAAGAGTACCATCAAAATCGCTGGCGATAAGTTTCATGTTATGTCCCCCTATAATAATTAATACCGTAAATCGACGAACGAACGATACAAGTACACACGCTCACTCTAGCGCATTACACAGGTAGATATTATAGTATTATTTGTTTAATTCAAGATTTTCAATTAACTCACTTTGTGTGATATATTCGCCATATCCATCTGTCTTGTTATTAATCTTTTCTATTAGCAAAAAATCGTCTTCAGTTGCATTAATTTCCTCAATATTATCCCAGCCAGAAGATTTTCGACGTGATGAAAAATTATCCTTTAATAATTCTAAAGCAAATAGAACATCTTCATCGTTCATAAAATTAATTATTGCATGAATTTCTTGTTTCATCGTCATATATATTACTTCGTGCACCAATTTCTTCAACAATAATTTTGTCACCATCACGTGTAAATTTTATTCTATAAATCGCCTACGCGAAGACGATATAAATTATTATAACCACGCAACTTTTTAATGTCACCGTCAGGTAATTTATTTATAGCTTGAACTATTCGCTGAGCAATTTTACTACTTTGTTTCGCTAGGAAGCACTCGGTTTGTTTGGAATAATAAAAATCCATTTTATATCCTTCTACTAACATTTAAAAATGATAATCCAAAAACGCATCCACAACCGACGTTACGTCATGGCCGCTTAATGAATGCCCGCCGCCGAACGAACGGTAAAGAGACACCGGTACGCCCGCTCGCTCCAGCGCATTACGCAAGTAGACACTTTGCTTGTACGGCACAACATCGTCCCCATCACCATGCAGAATCAAAAACGGCGGCTCACCGCCGTCTATATAGGTCGTCGGATCAGCGACGGCAGCGCGTGCGCGGCCTTGCTTGCTGAAAAGGTCCGCACCAAGGAACTGCGACTGGACGGAGTCCGGATCTTTAAGTCCATTATCAGCCCCAAGTATCCCTGGCCATTCACCGCGTAGCGTTATTGGACCATAATAATCCACCACAGCTTGTACGGAATAGTCCAATCCTGGCTGCTCCCAATCCTTCTGCCCAATAGACGTACCCATAAGAGCCGCCAAATGCCCGCCGGCCGAATCGCCCGCCGCGATAATACGGTTCGCGTCGTAGCCGTATTTATCGGCTTCACGTTTTAAGTAGGCCAGCGCATCCTTGCAATCAATGATATGAGCAGGAAAGTGAGCCTGACAGCTGAGGCGGTACTCTATCGAAGCAAGAGCATAACCGCGATTTACCTGCCACAGCAGATGCGGGCTTTTCCTGTCCCCATGCATCCACGCGCCGCCATGTATCCATAATATAAGCGGCGGCTTTACCGGAACAGAAGGAAACTCCGTTTTCTCTTTCGAACTGGGTAAATATAAGTCGAGATATAGGTCTACCCCATCTATCTGTTTGTAGAGAATATCTAAATACTGTATCATATTTTCCCAAAAACCTTTCTCGGACTGATAAAACCCTTAAACGCCGCGAGCATCGCCTCGTTCGGCTCAAATACAACCTTCGTCCTGCGGCCATTATATGACGTAAGTAAATACCAGGTCTTTTCGCAAACCGTACCCGTACCGAAATCCAAC